>CAZWSE010000031.1:0-34846 GCA_964636575.1 uncultured Sulfitobacter sp.
AACCTGCCTTTGGCGCAGTTTGGAAACCGTGTGCCGCAGTTTTCTTTTGAAGTTCTCCGGTCGGAGCAACCGAACAGCTCAGAGTTCGACACATCGATGTCCGAAGCCGTCGGCGCAGTTGCCTGTATCCCTGGAACTGGTGAGTATACTCTAGCGACGACCCCAGCCTACATGACCTCTGCTTTTGATATGAGTTCTGTCGCAAATATCAATACACCCTCTGGGCTAACTGACTTTCAGACATCTCTGAACACATTGCAGTCCGAGCTACCAAATTGTGGATCGGTTGCTTTGGTGGTGTCTTGGTTTGGCGATGATCTACGCTGCGGAGAGTGTAAACTAACTCCAAAGGTGGAGCAGACCCACACGGATTCCTCATCGATCCCGTGGTCTGTATCTGGTGTTACCCGTGCGCAAGCCGAGACTTTAACCGAAAAAGACGGTCGCCCTATTTATGGCGGCACACCGACAGATGCGTCTGTTATTGAAGCCATCCATGCCATTCAAGATTCTGGCAAAGACGTGATGTTCTATCCTTTCATCTTGATGGAACAACAGGATGGAAACGGGCTTTTAGATCCTTGGTCGGCTGCTGCTGATCAAGCCACTTTGCCATGGAGAGGGCGTTTAACGCTGTCAAAAGCACCGGGGCAACCTGGATCGCCAGATACCACACAAGGGGCGCAGGATGAGGTTGCAGCCTTTGTGGGGACTGCAATGCCAAGTGATTTTGCAATTGGGCATCATCAAGTCACGTATACAGGGCCAGATGAATGGTCTTTTCGGCGCTTTGTCCTGCACTATGCCAGCCTTTGTGCAAGTGCAGGGGGCGTTGAAGCGTTTTGTATTGGGTCCGAACTGCGCGGCCTGACCGAAATTCGTGGGCTGAATAACCGATTTGTTTTCGTCGAGGAGTTGCGCGCTTTGGCACGGGATGTCAGGGCCATTCTTGGGCCTAACACAAAAATCAGCTACGCAGCGGATTGGTCGGAGTACTTCGGACTTCAGCCTGCAGATAGCAGCGGTGATCTGTTTTTTCATCTTGATCCGCTTTGGGCAGACGACAACATCGATTTCATCGGGATCGACAACTATGCGCCTTTGTCAGATTGGCGCGATACGCCGGATCATTTGGATGCACCTTGGGGAAGCATTCACAATGTCGACTACCTGAAGTCGAACGTGCAAGGCGGCGAGGGTTACGATTGGTACTACGCATCGCTTCAAGACCGTGCAGATCAAATCAGGACACCGATAGAAGACTTGGACCACAACGAACCGTGGATTTGGAGATTCAAAGATATTCGAAACTGGTGGGGACAAGCGCATCACAACCGTATCGGCGGAGAGAGGAGTGATTTCTCTACAGATTGGATTCCGCAGTCAAAACCAATTTGGTTTACCGAGATCGGATGTGCCGCCGTTGACAAAGGTACGAACCAACCCAATCGGTTTGTAGATCTCAATTCGTCTGAATCGGGATTGCCCTACTATTCAACCGGCGCGCGGGATGAGTTGATCCAAATCCAGTACTTGAGAACACTTTATTCGTATTGGAACGATCCGCAGAACAATCCAGTATCAGATCTGTACGAAGGCCCGATGTTGGATATGAGCAAAGCCTTTGTTTGGGCTTGGGATGCACGTCCATACCCGTATTTTCCAAACTCGGTAGATCTGTGGAGCGATGGAGAAAACTATGCACGGGGGCATTGGATCAACGGTCGCACGGCATCCAGACCGCTTGCGTCTGTGGTCGAAGAAATATGCATGCGCGCTGGGCTGGAAAACATTGATGTATCAGGTCTTCAAGGGCTGGTGAGAGGCTATACCGTATCGGATGTTTCCGATGCTCGAAGCGCGTTACAGCCTTTGATGTTGCGTTATGGTTTTGATGCGGTCGAGCGCAATGGCGCATTGCACTTCATTAACAGGTCACTGGCCGAAGAGCATACGCTGACGGCCGATGATCTGGCAGTTGCGCCTGAGCAAGACGGTGCGGTTGAACACATTAGGGAACCGGAAGTTGAAATGTCAGGCCGCGTTCGGTTGCGGTTCATTCAGGCCGATGCCGATTTCGCCGCGATCGCGGAAGAGGCGATCCTGCCGGACGACAAAACACATGCAGTCGCGGCATCGGATGTTGAGCTATCGATGACCCGCGCAGAAGGTCGTCAAACGGTTGAACGATGGCTCACTGAATCGCGGGTCGCACGAGAGAGTATTCGCTTCGCAATACCGTCTTCCAAACAGCATATCGCAGCAGGAAGTTTGGTCTCGATTTCGGGTTCAGACACCAACGCAGATGACTTTTATCGCGTCGATAGAGTTGAACAAGCAGAGTTGCAAATTCTGGACGCAGTTCGGGTTGATCCGAACCTTTACCGACCTGCGCCGTTTCCGGAAGATCCGATCAGTCAGGCCGCCTTTGTGCCGCCCGTTCCAGTGACCTCTCTGTTCCTTGATATTCCGTCGCCGGCTGGAAATGAGACCCTTCAAGCTCCATTTGTGGCGGTCACAGCGAACCCTTGGCCAGGGGCTGCAGCTGTGTATTCCTCTGAATCAGATGCAGGTTACGCATTGAACAGGATGATTGAAACGCGCAGCATTATGGGGCGGACAGTTTCTGATCTTGCTGCAACGGCTTCTGGGATATGGGACCGTGGCCTGCCGCTTCGCGTGATGTTGTCGAGCGGATCACTTGAATCAATGTCGTTGTCAGATGTTCTAGCCGGGCAGAACTTTGCTGCGATTGGAGATGGTACGTCTGGAAACTGGGAGCTTTTCCAGTTCGCTTCTGCGCAGTTGGTAGGGCACAATACATGGGACCTGTCACAAAGACTAAGAGGACGGTTGGGAACAGAGGCCTTGATGCCTGACGTTTGGCCGGCCGGATCGAAGTTTGTGTTGCTCAATACATTGCCTAATCAACTGGATCTATCCCAGCAGCACAGAGGGCTGGAGCGGCATTACAGAATTGGGCCTGCCAAACGCGGGTACGATGATCCGTCTTACCAGCATCATGTTGAGGTGTTTCAAGGCAACGCGTTGCGCCCCTATGCGCCGTGTCATTTGGTCTCCTCAATTGACCAATCCGGAGACCTGCATCTCCGCTGGACCCGCCGGACACGCATTGCCGGGGATGACTGGATTGGGAACGATGTGCCGTTAGGTGAAGAGCAAGAATTGTACCATATCCAAGCGAAGGCCAACGGTGTTGTTGTTCGCGAGGAAATCGTGGCCCAACCCAGTTGGGCGTACAGTTCTGTCGCGCAATCAAGCGATAACTTCGTGGGCGAGACTGCTCTGCATGTCGCTCAGGTTTCGGCGATATATGGGCCCGGGGCTTTCGCGTCTGTCCAACTGTAGCCCGCCGCCCGTAAGAGTTTAACCGACCCAGAAAACCAAGATTGCATTCGATCCCAGAAAGGCAGATACTTTAGGCCTAGCATTGCGAGGTCTCGATAATGGGTCAGCTTAAAACTTCAGTGACATCAGTGGATCCCGTCTGGGATCAGATTTCCAAAGAAGCCCGCCAAGCGGTAGCGGATGAACCGCTTATGGGCGGGCTTGTTCATGCATGCGTGTTGCACCATCAAACGCTTGAAAAGGCGCTATCTTATCGTATCGCGGCTAAACTGGCATCCAATGAGATGTCGATGGTTATCTTGCGCGAGATTGCTGATGACGTATACGCACAAGCGCCGGAACTGGTGGATGCGGCCCGCGCTGACCTGGTAGCGGTCTATGAGCGTGACCCAGCGTGCCACAGGCTTTTGCAACCGATCTTGTACTTCAAAGGCTATCAAGCCATGCAAGCCTACCGTGTTGGCCATTGGCTGTTCACACATGGAAAGCATGATCTGGCCTATTTCGTACAAATGCGTGTGTCCGAGATTTTTGGCGTCGATATTCACCCGGCCGCGACAATCGGGAAGGGCATCATGATTGATCATGCCCATTCGATTGTGATCGGTGAAACTGCGGTGGTCGGTGACAACGTCTCAATGCTCCATTCGGTGACACTGGGCGGGACCGGCAAGGACGACGATGATCGCCACCCTAAGATCGGTAACGGTGTTCTGATCGGGGCCGGTGCCAAAATCTTGGGAAATATCAAAGTTGGGGACTGCTCACGCATTGCCGCAGGGTCCGTAGTTTTGGATGAAGTGCCTGAGTGCAAAACAGTGGCAGGCATCCCAGCGCGGATCGTCGGAGAGGCGGGATGCTCGCAACCTGCGCTGTCAATGGATCAGATATTGAACGGTTGCGGCGGCTAAAGCTTAGATCAAACGCAAACAAATAGGGCGTCCTTGCTACAGTCAAGGACGCCCTGTTTGTTGGTGACGATGTGGTCAGGCCAACATCGTCATCGGGTTTTCTAGGTTGTCTTTGATTGCGTTCAAAAGGTTCGCACCAAGCGCACCATCGATCACACGGTGGTCCACAGACAAAGTCGTGGACATGACAATACCCACTTTGACCTCTCCATCTTCACCCACGATAGGCTTCTTGACACCAGCGCCAACCGCCAAAATGGCTGCATGAGGCGGGTTGATGATGGCATCAAAGTTATCGATCCCGAACATCCCCAGATTTGAAATCGCGAAGCTGCCACCCTGGTATTCATGTGGCGCAAGTTTGCGATCTCGAGCGCGCGATGCGAGGTCTTTCATTTCCGCAGAGAGTGCAGAAAGTGACTTCATATCAGCATCTTGCAGGACGGGGGTGAACAGACCACCTTCGATTGCGACAGCCACAGCCACGTCGGACTTAGTGAATTGCAATGTGCGATCACCTGCCCACACAGCGTTCGCTTCAGGCACCTGTTGCAAGGCCAAGGCGCAGGCTTTGATGATGAAATCGTTGACCGAGAGCTTGATACCGCGTGGTTCCAACTGTTTGTTCAACTGAGACCGGAAGGCCATCAGCGCATCCAGCTCAATATCGCGACGCAGATAGAAATGCGGGACGCTTTGTTTGGCTTCGGTCAAACGGGCAGCGATTGTTTTGCGCATCCCATCGAGAGAGACTTCCTCAAAGGGGCGTCCTTCGTACATCTTCAACACAGTTTCGGTCGCGGGGCCTGAGGCCATTGACGCTGTTGCCGCCGCAGGCGCAGCAGCCTTGGCCGCTGGGGCCGCCGCTTGAGGCGCCGCAGTTGCGCCTTCCACGTCGGCTTTTACAATCCGGCCGTGCGGTCCAGAGCCGGTCAAAGAAGCCAAGTCGATACCTTTGTCAGCAGCGATCCGGCGCGCCAAAGGCGATGCAAAAACGCGGGTTCCGTCAGCGGCCTTGGGCGCAGGTGCAGCTGGGGCCGTAGTGGCTGACGCGCTTGGCGTGGACACCTCAGGCTGAGCCTCATTGGCAGCAGGAGCGGGCGAAGACCCAATATCTTCAGCGCTTTCGCCGTCTTCCAGCAAAACGGCAATCACTTCGTTAACCTTAACGCCTTCGGAGCCTTCAGCGATCAAGATCTTGCCAATGACGCCTTCATCAACGGCTTCAAACTCCATGGTCGCTTTGTCGGTCTCGATTTCGGCCATCACGTCGCCAGACGCAACGGTGTCGCCTTCCTTGACCAACCACTTGGCCAAAGTACCTTCTTCCATCGTTGGGGAAAGGGCAGGCATGAGAATTTCGATTGGCATGACTGGCTCTCCTTAACGGTAAGTGACGGATTTCACAGCGTCGATCACTTCTGCAGTTGTGATCAGCGCATGTTTTTCGAGGTTCGCGGCGTAAGGCATCGGAACGTCCTTGCCGGTGCAGTTGATGACCGGTGCATCAAGATAGTCAAACGCTTGCTGCATCAAGACCGAGCTGATGTAACTGCCGACCGATCCTTGTGGCCAACCTTCCTCAACTGTCACGCAACGGTTGGTCTTCATGACAGACCGGATAATCGCATCAGTGTCCATCGGGCGGATTGTGCGCAGATCAAGAACTTCGGCGCTAATGCCGTCCTCTGCCAGTTTCTCAGCCGCTTCGAGGGCATAGGTCATACCGATACCAAAGCTAACAATTGTAACGTCGGTGCCTTCGCGCCACACACGGGCTTTTCCAAAGGGGACGGTATAGTCGTCGAGGTCAGGTACATCAAAGGTGCGACCGTAGAGAATTTCGTTCTCCAAGAAGATCACCGGGTTATCATCGCGGATCGCTGTTTTCATCAAGCCCTTCGCGTCAGAGGCCGAGTAGGGCATGCAGACCTTCAATCCGGGCACTTGCATATACCACGCCGCGTAGTCCTGTGAGTGCTGTGCACCAACACGCGCAGCCGCGCCATTGGGGCCACGAAACACCATCGGAGCGCCCATCTGACCGCCTGACATATACAGCGTTTTAGCAGCAGAGTTAATAATGTGATCAATGGCTTGCATGGCGAAGTTGAACGTCATGAATTCAACGATTGGGCGTAGACCAGCCATGGCTGAACCCGTGGCGATACCTGCAAACCCGTGTTCGGTGATTGGTGTGTCGATAACCCGTTTTGGTCCGAACTCATCCAACATGCCTTGGCTGATTTTGTAAGCGCCTTGGTATTCGGCGACTTCTTCACCCATGAGGTAAACGGCAGGATCGATCCGCATTTCCTCAGACATACCATCGCGCAAAGCTTCGCGGACAGTTTGCTGCTTCATAGGGGTGCCTTCAGGCCAGTCCGGTGTGACGTCCGCAGCAGGTGCGACAGGTGCAGGCGTCGTGGCAGCAGCGGCCACAGGGGCAGGGGTTTCGGCAGCTGCGGGAGCGGCAGCAGCAGGCGCATCGGTAACCTCTTCGCCTTCTTCAACAAGAATAGCGATGGCAGTGTTAACAGCCACGCCTTCGGTGCCCTCAGCCACAAGAATTTTACCGATGACGCCTTCATCAACAGCTTCAAACTCCATCGTAGCTTTGTCGGTTTCAATTTCAGCCATGATATCGCCGGAGGATACAGTATCCCCTTCCTTGACGAGCCATTTGGCTAATGTGCCTTCTTCCATCGTCGGAGAAAGAGCGGGCATGAGAATTTCGGTTGCCATATCAGTCTCTCCTTCAGGCGTAGATATCTGTCCAGAGCTCTTCCAAGGCGGGCTCTGGGGATGTTTTGGCGAATTCGGCGCTGTCGTTGACGACGGCCTTGATCTCTTTGTCGATGCCTTTCAGCTCGTCCTCGGTGGCGTGCTTGCCAGTCAGCAGCAGCTCACGCACCTGCTCGATCGGATCACGTTCATCGCGCATCTTTTGCACTTCCTCGCGGGTCCGGTACTTAGCCGGATCAGACATCGAGTGCCCTCTGTAGCGGTATGTTTTGATTTCGAGTATGTAGGGACCTTTACCAGCGCGACAGTGGGCTACTGCGGTTTCGCCAGCGTCTTTCACGGCCAGAACGTCCATTCCATCGACCGCCTGACCGGGGATACCGAAGGCCATACCGCGCTCATAAATCTCAGCGGAAGAGGTGGAACGTTGTTGCGAAGTGCCCATAGCGTATTGGTTGTTTTCGATCACAAAGACGCAAGGCAGTTCCCAAAGTGCGGCCATGTTGAAGGTCTCATAGACCTGACCTTGGTTTGCCGCGCCATCACCGAAATAAGTGAAGGACACATTGTCGTTCTCATTGTACTTATCCGCAAAGGCCAGCCCTGCGCCCAAGGGCACTTGCGCTGCAACGATGCCATGCCCGCCATAGAAATGCTTCTCTTTCGAGAACATATGCATGGAGCCACCCTTACCTTTGGAATAGCCGCCCTCGCGGCCCGTCAGTTCGGCCATGACGCCATTAGGGTCCATGCCACAGGCCAGCATATGGCCGTGATCGCGGTAAGAAGTGATGCGCTTGTCGCCGTCTTTGGCACAAGCCTCAAGGCCCACAACAACCGCTTCCTGACCGATGTAAAGATGGCAAAACCCACCGATCAAACCCATTCCGTAAAGCTGACCAGCCTTCTCTTCGAATCGCCGGATCAACAGCATGTCGCGGTAGTAGGCCTTCAGTTCATCCGCAGAAACATTTGGTTTCTTTGAGCTTTTTCGCGTCGCCATGCAGTCGATCTCCTATCCGCAGGATAATAGTTTACCATTAAACTAATTCTATACTGGATAGAGAGGCAAAGCGCGAGTGTCAGAATGACGCGCCGTCAATCAAGGCTTAGCGGATAACGATTTCGTCGCTGCGGACCATGCCAAGAACAGATCGAACCTGTTCGTCCAGCAGATCAAGGTCAAGATAGTCGTCAGACAAGCGCAACGTCAGGTTTTCCATACGCGCAACTTCTAGGTTCAACTCAGCCAACTGTAGTCGGAGGTGATTTGCTTCGGCATTCACTTCGGCGCGCCGGAAAAGGCCGTAGTCGCCTTGCACAGCGGCAAATGTAAAATACACACACAGGCCAAGGGCCACAATTGCGTAGATAAAACCCCCGAAGTTGGGGCGGGTTTGGGATGTCACGTTGGTCTGCCTATATATTGTATCGCGCCTCTTGGTGGGCACGTTCCAACACTATGACATACCTAAACGGGTCTGTGAATCCCTTTGTCCATGAGCAAGGGGAAAAACTTGGATATGTGATCAAGACTTTGACAGAACCCGCTTTGTAATGGCTGCGGTCACGACACGGGGCGAAAACTTGGCAAGAAGCGTGAACATATTGTTCATCACGCCCGGTACAACGATGCGCTTGCCAATACGCGCTTGAAGCCACCCCAGTTCGGCGACAGACGCAGCTGTTGGCAAGGACCCGAGTTTCAAGACGTTAGAAGACAACATATCCGCGTCATTGAAGAAGTTCGTCTTGGTTGCGCCCGGACACACTGCTGTCACTGTCACGCGATCAGTGGTCATCTCGGACGCAACTGCCTCTGACAGGTGAAGCGCATAGGCTTTGCTGGCATGGTACACGGCCATATTCGGACCGGGCATAAAGCCAGCTGTTGAGGCCACATTGATGATCCGGCCACCGTCATGCGCGTCCATATGCGGGATCGCTTGCTTCATCAGGTAGGTATAGGCGGTGATGTTCACGTTGATCGTGGCAAGTTCGCGCGCCCAGCCGTCGGCATCGCCATCCCCGAAGGTTCCATTGCGCCCAAGACCTGCATTGTTGACCAGCACATCGATTTTGCGTGTCTTTGTGGCCTTGGCCCACATTTTCTCAACTTGTTTGATTTCTGATAGGTCCGCCAAGATCACTTCGACTTTGGCGCCTTTTCCTTCAAGCTCGGCTTTCAAGGTGGCAAGCTTGTCGGCGGACCGTGCGGTCAAAACAACGTTCCGCCCGTCTTTAACGGCCTCGCGTGCAAATTCACGTCCCAGACCCTCAGAAGCGCCTGTAACCAGTGTCCAATGTTTCATAGTCATTCCCCTGTTGATCTGCGTTGAGAACAATATGGGGGAGCCATTGTCAGATTCCCAAGGGAAACATCGGATTATTTCGTCAAAGCTGCGACACCTGGCAGTGTTTTGCCTTCCATCCACTCAAGAAAGGCACCGCCTGCGGTCGAAATATAGGTAAAGCTGTCCGCAGCACCGGCTTTGTTCAAAGCCGCAACTGTGTCGCCACCACCGGCAACTGAAATCAATTCACCTTTGGCCGTAAGGGCCGCAGCCTGTTTTGCAGCCGCATTTGTCGCGGCGTCAAACGGCTCAATCTCAAACGCGCCCATCGGACCGTTCCAGATCAAAGTCTTGGCGCTATCCATCGCAGCGGCCATACGGTTCACCGTGTCCGGGCCTGCATCCAATATCATCGCATCGGCAGGGCATTCCGACGCTGGCAGCACCTCGGATGCAGCACCTGCTTTGAACTCGCGCGCCACAACGATGTCAGAGGGCAGAATAACCTCGCACCCTGTGGTCGCCGCCTTGGCTTCGATCTCAGCGGCCGTATCAACCATGTCATGCTCGGCTAGTGAGGTTCCGATCGCGACACCTTTCGCTGCAAGAAACGTATTGGCCATGCCGCCACCGATCACCAGATAATCAACCTTTTCGACGATGTTCGACAAAAGCTCCAACTTGGTAGAAACCTTCGCGCCGCCAACCACAGCCATCACAGGCCGCTCCGGCGCACCAAGTGCCATATCTAGGGCAGACAGTTCCGCCTGCATTTGTCGTCCGGCACAGCTTGGCAATAAATGGGCGACACCTTCGGTGCTGGCATGGGCGCGGTGCGCGCAAGAAAACGCGTCGTTGACATATATATCGCCCAACTTAGCGAGACGGGCGGCGAATTCTGGGTCATTTGTTTCTTCGCCTGGGTGAAAGCGTATGTTCTCAAACAGTACGACGTCTCCGGACTGTGCCTCCGCACCGTCGAAGTCTTGTGCCAATGTGACATCGCGACCAAGCAACCTTTGCAGGTCGTGCAACACGATACTCAACGACAGATCTGGCACGACTTTCCCCTTAGGGCGACCGAAATGAGCAAGAAGCATCGGGCGACCGCCGCGTTCCAGAATATCGTGGACTGTCGGAACGATCTTTTCAATCCGCGTGGTATCGGTGACTTGGCCATCTTCTACCGGAACATTGATATCGACCCGCACCAGAACGCGTTTTCCATTGAGGTCCATATCATCAAGCGTATTCCAAGCCATTGGCGCGTTCCTTTGTCATCCTAATTTATGCATTGTTTTGCCGCTTAGACGGATGGGGTCAATGGGTGTCTTGGCTTTTGAGGGTCTGCACCTTAGGTATTGCCCCAACACCATAAACAGGAGCGCCAAATGGCCGATATTAAAGACCCAGAGAACACAATCCTGATCGAGTTGAAGGATGGTACCGTCACAATCGAACTGTTGCCAGATGTGGCCCCACAGCACGCGGCCCGCATGAAAGAGCTCGCACGATCCGGTCAGTATGACAACGTGTGCTTTCACCGTGTGATCGATGGGTTCATGGCCCAAACCGGCGATGTTCAGCACGGCGATATGGAAGATGGGTTCAACCTGCGCAGCGCTGGTACGGGCGGGTCTGATCTGCCAAACCTGCCGGCTGAGTTTTCCAGCCTGCCACATGATCGGGGCACTATTGGTGCCGCACGCTCTGCCAATCCTGACAGCGCCAACAGTCAATTTTTCATCAACTTCAGCGACAACGCATTTCTGAACGGTCAGTACACAGTCTACGGGCGTGTGATTTCAGGCATGGAGCACGTCGATGCCATCGTGCGAGGCGAGCCGCCAGCGGCACCAGACCGTATGATCAGCGTTAAGGTGGCCGCAGATGCTGCGTAAGCTCTCAGTGGTCGCAGCCTTGGCGGCCAGCCCTGCCTTGGCGACTGGGTTGCAAATCCAAGTTGAGGGCGAAGGTGCAAACGGCACTATCACCATCGACCTGCTCGAAGACGTGGCACCTAACCATACGGCTCAGATTGCAAAGCTCGCGGAAGACGGGGCTTACAATGGGGTCGTCTTTCACCGCGTGATCGACGGGTTCATGGCCCAGACGGGCGACGTAGAATTTGGGATCATGGGCGGCGATATGCGACGTGCGGGGATGGGCGGTTCGTCTATGCCAGACCTTAACGCTGAGTTTTCTGACTTACCTTTCGAACGTGGCATTGTTGGCATGGCCCGCAGCCAAAACCCGAACAGTGCGAACAGCCAGTTCTTTATCATGTTCGACGAAGGTAGGTTCCTGGACGGTCAATACACAGTTATCGGTCGGGTGACGGACGGCATGGACGTGGTCGATGCGATCAAGCGCGGGCAGGGCGCGAATGGATCAGTGATCGGGCAACCTGACGTTATGAAGACAGTTACTGTCACTCCATAACCAAAGACCCAAGAACCAAACAAAAAAGGCGCCTCATCTCGGGCGCCTTTTTCGTATCTATAGACCTGTGACGTGACTAGCCCGTTTCAGTCGGGCTCGCTGGGGTGGTGATCTTGGCTCCAGAAGACAGCGGATCGTCCTGACGTTGAACCGACCCTTCGAAATGGGCACCAGATTCAATCGCGATGGTTTTGTGAATGATGTCACCTTCAACGCGGGCGGTTGAGGTCAAACGTACTTTCAAACCACGCACCCGGCCAATGATGCGGCCGTTGATGACGACGTCGTCCGCAATGACTTCGCCTTTGATGGTTGCAGACTCACCGATTGTGAGAAGATGCGCGCGAATATCGCCTTCAACAGTGCCTTCAACCTGAATGTCACCAGTGGTTTTCATGTTGCCTGTGACAACAAGATCAGACGACAGAGTAGACGCAGGCGGCTTTGCTTTTGGGGCAGAGGCCTTGAAATCGCCGGACTTGGATTTGGCAGTAGAAGGCGCGTCGCCAGCAGGTTTGCTTGCGGATGCGTCAGATTGGTCCGGTGCCGGATCGTTGATTTTGCTTTTAGAAAACATCTTTTGCTGCCTTGATATAAATCATTGGGTTCACAGCCTCACCGCCGACGCGGACCTCATAGTGGAGGTGTACGCCCGTGACGCGTCCCGACGCTCCCATATCACCAATCCTGTCCCCGCGCGAGACCTTTTGTCCGACGTTGACCCGCATTTTTGAAAGATGCGCATAGCGAGTTTCGATCCCGAACTCGTGCTGGATCTTGATCAATCGTCCATACCCAGAGGACCATCCCGCATGAACAATCACCCCATCTGCAGTTGCATAAATAGGAGTTCCGGATCCCGCCGCAAAATCGACGCCTTTATGCATCCGGCGACCGCCAGTCTTGGGATCTCTGCGAAACCCGAACTCGGACGTAAAGCGGAATGCTTTTTTGACAGGTGTCGCGAAGGGAGCCTTTTCCGCGGCAATCCGGTACAGGTTCAGCTTGTCCATCTGATCCAACAATCGGTTCGCCCGCAGTGTATCTTGCGACAAGGCATCGCCTCGTGTGGAAAAGCTCAATGGGGTCAACGGACCGCCGCTGCCGGAATATCGACGGCGCACTTGGTTCAAAATACGGTCAGGCGACATGCCGGCACTTTTGAACATCTTGTCCAGTGGGGCCACGGAAACTGTCATGGCTTCTTCCAACCGGCGGAAAACCTGATCGTTTTGATCTTTCATCAACGCAATGGTCGCGGCCATTTCGTCTGCTTGCAGCAAGGCATCTTGGGCATCAGCTACGACTTGATCGCGTTCTGCTGCTGTGCGGGCAAGCGCGTTGGCAAGGAAATCCAGTGAACCCGATGAGCCAGCAGAAGCTGTGGCAGTGGATGCGTTGTCCGTTCCGTCTTTCAACGCGGCCAACTCTGTCTGCGCGTCTTCGCGGTCTTTCATTGTGTCACGCAAAGTGGACTGCGTAACCTCAATGCCGGTTTCCAACTCGCGGCGGCGAATTTCAGAGGCCAATAGGTCCGACTGCATCTTTGAAATTTGCTCAAGTGCTGCGTTGAAACGCTCTTGAGCGGCAACAGCTTCTTCGGCGCGGCTGTCGCGTTGAGCAGCCAACACGTTCAATCGGGTCTCGTAGGTGCGTTGATCGCGTTTTGCCTGTTCGCGAAAGTTGCCCGATCCGATGCTGTCCATCAACAAAATCGCCGTCGCGACAATAGCCCAACTGACAATCGCAGCGCTGCCTGTCATGGCAATCAGTTGGGTCAAAGGGCTTAACCGAATGAACCGCGTATCGTTGTCAGATTTCAGAAAAACGCGGCGCTCAGGCAGGTAAGATTCGAGCAAGCCGTTCAGTTTTGTAGCCAATCGAGTTCGCACAGATTGATCCCTCATGTGTCCCCGGCGACGTTGCAGCAGAGCATAAGTCGCGCGTCTTGTCGCCAATATCCCCATTGGCGTTCCGCAAGTGGAATAAAGAGCAGAAGGTTCGTGGGCAATAGCTGCCTAAGAATTCGTTAACTTCTTAGCGGAATCACCCACGGATGGGCGAAAATCCGCCTAAACCAGAGGCGTCTTAAGGCTGCCCTTGGGTCAAGCTTTCATCCTTCAGCTTCTTCTGGCTCCGTCAACGGCCAATAAAAGTCAGGCGGCAACCCCGCATCTGCCCGTTTTTCTTCATTAAAAGGCGGCTTGAGCAATCCATGGAAGTATGTCCGAACGAGCCCGTGAAATGTATCTTTCGGGTCTAGTTCGTGACGCCCGCACAGAAAATGAAACCATTTGCTGCCATAGGCAACATGCGCGACCTCTTCTGCATAAATGGTCTCAAGTGCATCGACCGCGCCTGTGTTGCCTGCTTTGCGGAACAAAGCGATCATGTTTGGTGTGACATCCAGCCCACGCGCCTCAAGAACCATCGGCACAACGGCCAAGCGTCCCATCAAATCATCCTTTGTGTCTTCGGCTGCGCGCCACATGCCAGCATGCGCGGGCAAGGCCCCGTAGTGGCTGCCTTCGACTTCAAGACAGTCGCACATCAGATTGAAATGCTTTGATTCTTCATCAGCTGACTTCACCCAGTCGTCATAGAACCCAAGCGGCATCTTAGTGTCTGTAAAGCGAGCAATCACATCCCAATGCAAATCAACCGCATTCAATTCGATATGGGCGACGGCATGCAACATCGCAATACGGCCTTCTGCGGTACCCGGTTTGCGTCGCGGAACATCGCGAGGCGACAGAAGTTCTGGCGTCGCGGGCCGCGCAGGATGCAAAGGTGGTTGGGCCGATCCTATTTCGATAGGCTTGCGCGCGGCTCGGGCCGATTGCCAGTCCGACGCATAACGCCGCGACAGGGCCGTCTTCTCGCGGCCATCCGAACAGCGCAATACCGCCTCGGCCATCTCTGCGAGCGTCAGGCTCATAGAGCGCGAACGGCCTCAAGTACCTCTTCGACATGGCCAGGCACTTTAACTTTGCGCCAGATGCGCGCTATGGTGCCATCGCCTGCAATCAGAAACGTTGCACGTTCAATCCCCATGTATTTCTTGCCATACATGTTCTTTTCGACCCAGACCCCATAGTCTTCACAAGTCGTTCCGTTTTCATCGGATACCAATGCAACCGTCAGATTATGCTTTTTGACAAATTTGTCATGCGACGCGACAGAATCCTTTGAACACCCGATAATGTGGGCGCCAGCGGCACTGAATTCAGCTTCTGCTTGCGAAAAGCCGATGGATTCCTTGGTGCACCCCGATGTATCGTCACGAGGGTAGAAAAACAAAACGACAGGCCCGCCAGAAAAACTGCTTAAAGACAGCATCTCGCCTCCGTCTCGTGGCAATGTAAAGTCGGGGGCTTTGTCATTTAGCTCTGGCATTAGGCACCTGCGGTTTTGAGTGTTAACAATTGATGTGTCAGATCATAGGGCACAAGGATCAAGATTAAAGGCATGACAGACGAGGTCACCCCAAAACCTGCGCCAAAAAGACGAAAGCACATGCGCCGTTTCGGAGCATGGAGCATCAGTCTGCTACTTGGCACGCTGACAGTCGTGTTATTCGGGGTGCTCGCATTGACAGGCCAGCCGATCTCGGTGCCCGATTGGGTACGTACAAAAGTTGAAAACAAGCTCGAAGATAATCTCAACGGCATCGACATCGCGTTCGGGGACATGGTTGCCATAGTCGAGCCGGGCGGTCGGCCGGGGATTGTGCTTCGCGACGTTCAAATCACAGATCCAACCGGGAGACCTTTGGCGGCTATGGCCAACATGCAGGCCAGCATGGCGCTCCGTCCCTTGCTGCGAGGTGAAATTCAACCAAAACGAATTTCGATGTCGGGGGCGATTGCGCAAGTCCGCCGAGATGCGCAAGGACAGATTTCACTGGCCTTTAATGGGGCCACACCAGAAGCGCAGGGCACGACACTGCCACTGATGATTTCCCAAGTTGATAACCTGCTTTTGCAACCCAGTCTTGCCGCGCTCACTCAGATCGATTTGCGCGGTCTATCGCTCAGATACGAAGACGCGAGGGTCAATAAAGCGTGGACCATTGACGGTGGTAGGGTCGTTATGAACCGTGAAGATGAAAATCTGCGGGTTACAGCGGATTTGGCGCTTTTGGGTGGGGGCAGCGGCGTCGCGACAGTTTCACTGAATTACAGCTCAGAACTCGGGTCGTTGGAATCTGAGTTCGGCGCACTTCTGACAGACGTGCCGGCCTCAGACATCGCCACCCAAGGGGCAGCGTTTGCTTGGTTGGATGTTATTCAGGCCCCGATTTCGGGCGCTGTCAGGTCTGGAACAACAGACGAGGGCAAACTGTCACCACTCAATGCAACGCTTAATATCGGGGCAGGGGTTGTTCAGCCCAACCCGCAATCCAAACCTATCCCTTTTGACCAAGTAAGATCCTATTTCACCTATACCGCTGCCGACGAAGTTCTTCGGTTCAGCGAGTTCTATGTAGACAGCAAATGGGTCCGCACACGGCTCGAAGGCACCGCTCATTTGGGCGGTATTCGTAACAACATGCAGCTCAATGATCTGACAGCGCAATTCAAACTGGCGGAACTGACCACAAACCCTGCGGAACTGTATCCAGAGCCGATCACCCTTGATGGCGCGCGCATGGAATTCCAAATGTCGTTTGATCCTTTTCGGATCAAGCTTGGTCAAGCCCAGATTGAAGACCGAGGCCAGATCATGCTGCTGAGTGGAGACATCATCGCTGGCCCCGACGGCTGGCAAACCGCCATCGACGGTCAAATGGACGCAATTACACCGGACCGGCTTTTGGAATTGTGGCCCGCACGGCTGGTGCCCAAAACCCGAGACTGGCTCGTTGCGAACCTAAAGGCGGGCGATCTCAGCAATCTGGATCTAGCCGTCCGGCTGTCGCCCGATCATACGCCAGTGACCCACGTGGCCTTTGCCTATGACAATGCGACGGTCAGGTTCATGAACTCTATGCCGCCGATTACTGGTGCGCAGGGGCAAGCCAGCCTGTTGGACAATCGCTTTGTTCTGGCCGCAGACAAAGGCGTTGTGACACCAGACGAAGGCGGACCTGTCGATGTGTCTGGATCAGCCTTCATCATCCCCGATGTCACCGTCAAAGATGGGGCACCCGCTGTCGTTCGGTTGTCACTTGATGGGACTGTCACATCGCTGCTGTCCTTATTGGACCGACCTCCGCTGAAAGTTCTCAGCAATGCTGGACTTCCTGTTGCATTGGCGGCAGGCAACGCCACTGTAGATGGTACGCTGTCGCTCCCGCTTGCCAAAGGCGTGCAAGCCTCTGATGTGATCTACACGGCAACGGGTGTGCTGAGCGATGTGCGTAGCGAGGTTCTCGTCAAGGACCGGCTGATCACGGCTGATAGACAGGATTTGACGCTTGATAACACGGAAATTTCAATCAGCGGCAACGCTACCTTTGACGGATTGCCTTTGAATGCCAAATGGTCGCAACCGATTGGTCAAGAAAATGCGGGCAGCAATGTTAAGGGCACGGTTGAGCTGTCGCCTCGCGCTCTTTCGGTCTTCAATGTTGGGCTGCCTGATGGGTTTGTGCGTGGTAACGGGACGGCGAACTTTGATATTACATTCGGTGACAACACGCCAAGGCTGACGCTTTCGTCAAACTTACGCGGTGTCGGCCTGAACATTGCACCATTGGGCTGGTCGAAATCACCAGGTACCAGCGGTAACTTTTCCCTCTCCGGTCAACTCGGGGATCGCCCGGGGTTCCCCACCTTTCAACTCTCAGCACCCGGGCTTTCAACCAGTGGCAGCATAACGCTGAACGAAGGTGGCGGTCTGTCACGTGCACGATTTGATCAGGTGCGTGTGGGAGACTGGCTAAATGCCAAAGCCGACTTGATCGGGCGCGGGGCAGGCCGAAGCCCGGCTGTTCAAGTGACAAGCGGTACCTTGGATCTCAGGCGCGCTACATTCGGCTCCGGCGGGTCAGGGACAAGAAGCGGCGATACAGGGCCGATAAGTCTTTTGCTCGACCGATTGCAAATCAGCGATACCATCGCATTGCGTAATTTTCAGGGGCAGTTTTCAACCAATGGTGGGCTCGATGGGACTTTCGCAGGGCTGGTGAATGGTCAAGCGAGCGTTACGGGGAGGGTTCTTCCACAAAACGGACGCAGCGCGATCCGAATACAAGCCAAAGACGCAGGGTCTGTTTTTGCGGCTACAGGGCTGTTGAAGCAAGCGCGAGGCGGACAACTGTCGCTCACACTGGTGCCAGTGGCAGAGGCCGGCAGCTTTGACGGCGCATTGATAGTTGAGAACACACGCGTTCAGGATGCACCGGCTATGGCGGCATTGTTGAATGCGGCGAGCATCATCGGATTGCTTGACGAACTAGGTGGGCAAGGCATCCAATTCAGTGACGTCGAGGCCAAGTTCCGGCTAACGCCATCTTTGATTACCCTGGTCAGCGCCAGTGCAATCGGTCCTTCCATGGGGATTTCAATGGACGGGCGATACGCGGTGCAAAGCGGGCAAATAGACATGCGGGGCGTCATTTCTCCGCTCTACCTGCTGAACGGGATCGGATCGATCCTAAGCCGCAAGGGCGAAGGGTTGATTGGCTTCAATTACCGGCTTTCAGGCACAGCCAAGGCACCACTGGTGTCAGTCAATCCGCTGTCGGCACTGACACCCGGCATCCTGCGCGATGTCTTTCGCCCACCAACAGCGACTGTTCCGCAAACAGGTCAAAACACACAAACGCCGGAACAACCTCCGCGACGGTCCAGCGTGCCCGTTGAAGCCGGCGCTGGCAATCGCTAAAGGCAGGGCATGAAGCTCTCTGATTTCGATTTTTTTCTGCCGGACCACTTGATTGCCACGCGGCCCGCCAAGCCGCGCAGTTCTGCGCGGATGCTGGTTGCACAGGACGATCAGATCATAGATGCGCAGGCGATTGATCTACCCGATTGGTTGTCGAAAGGCGATCGCTTGGTGTTGAACAACACCAAAGTTATTCCAGCACGGCTTACAGGCCAAAGGCATAGAAATTCCACCCAAGGGGCCACCACGGCCAAGATCGACGTGACACTGTTGGAACCGCAATCTGACAACAGTTGGACCGCCCTGATCAAGCCGCTCAAGAAAGTAAAGCTGGACGAGGAAATCCTGTTTTCTGCAGACCTCAGCGCGCGCCTTGTAGAGGTACAAAATGGCCAAGGTCGATTGTCGTTCAATCTGGCTGGCGATGATTTTGACACCGCTTTGGCGCAGTCGGGGGCAATGCCACTGCCACCTTACATCGCAGCCAAACGGCCTGCAGATGCGCAAGACAACAACGACTATCAAACCGTTTTCGCCAAAGTGTCAGGGGCGGTAGCAGCCCCAACCGCGTCCCTGCACTTCGATGCGGCCTTGCTAAAGGCGCTTGAAGAAAAGGGTGTTCTGTTTTCACATGTCACGCTGCACGTCGGGGCAGGTACTTTCCTGCCAGTCAAAGTCGATGATGTGACCACCCACAAAATGCATTCGGAATGGGGGCAGGTCAGCGCGCAAGCGGCAGCAGAGATCGCGCAAACCAAGGCAAACGGGCACCGTGTTATCCCTGTTGGCACCACCGCACTGAGGCTTATTGAAACAGCCGCCCGCGCAGGCAGTATCGAGCCTTGGGAAGGGGACACTGACATCTTCATCTATCCGGGCTTCAAGTTCCAAGTCGCAGACGGTTTGATGACCAACTTCCATCTGCCCAAATCGACCTTGATGATGCTGGTTTCTGCTTTGATGGGAAAAGAACGTATAGACCACATCTACAAACACGCCATCGCGGCAGAATTCCGGTTCTTTTCTTACGGAGACGCCTCTTTGCTGCTGCCGCCAAAGGAAAGCTGAGAAATCGGGCACGAGGACGAAAAACGACTGTTTCAAGCCGCAATTGGAATGGAAAAGACCAGCCGTTTCTTGTGATGAAAAGGTATCCCCACGCGGGTCCTCTCAGAAAGCAAATGCCGTGATCCAAGTTATCTCAACCGCCTGGCCTTTGCTTTTAGGCGTGATGCTTTTGATGGTCGGGAACGGCCTGCAAGGCACCCTTCTTGGAGTGCGCGGCGAAAGTGCAGGATTCTCGACCTTTGAGATGTCTGTGGTGATGTCAGGGTACTTTCTGGGCTTTTTGTTCGCGTCGCGCAGCGTACCAGCGCTGATTCGAAAAGTCGGCCACGTCAGGGTCTTTGCGGCCTTGGCTTCCATGATCTCGGCGGTATTCGTACTTTACCCAATACTCGAACACCCAGTCTACTGGACAATCGGGCGCGCAATCATCGGGTTTTGTTTCTGCGGGGTTTATGTGACAGCGGAAAGCTGGCTTAACAATTCGTCCACGAACGAAACACGCGGGCAGGCCATGTCGATCTACATGATTGTGCAGATGTCCGGCGTGGTGGGCGCACAAGCCTTGATGCTCGTGCCAGACCCGACAGGCTTTTTGCTATACGTTATCCCTTCGGTTCTGATCTCCATTGCGTTTGCGCCGATCCTTTTGTCAGCACGGCCAACACCCGCGTTTGAGCGTACCCAACCCATGAGCCTGACGGAGTTGATGAAAGCCTCACCGCTGGGGTGTGTGGGTATGTTCCTGCTGGGTGGTGTGTTTTCAGCTCAATTCGGGATGGGTGCGGTTTACGGCGCCGAAATCGGACTGAGCCTGCCACAGATTTCAGCCTTCGTTGCGACCTTTTACATCGGCGCGCTGCTGCTGCAGTACCCGATTGGCTGGATTTCTGATCGTTTGGACCGACGCTTAATGATCGCGGCAACCGCACTGGCAGGAACGGCTGGGGCAATTATTGGAATGATGCAGGATGACCAGTTCAATCTGCTCTTGCTTGCGGCCTTTTTGATCGGTGGGGCGTCAAACCCGCTTTATTCATTGCTGATAGCTCACACGAACGACTATCTGGAGTATGATGACATGGCGGCAGCGTCGGGGGGCTTGTTGTTCCTGAACGGGCTTGGGGCGATTTCGGGGCCAATTGTGACTGGTTGGCTTATGGGGCCAACCTTGATCGGACCTTCGGGATACTTCTTCATAATGGTGATCCTGATGGCCGTAATGGCGGCCTATGCAACATACCGAATGACACAGCGTCCATCTGTTTCTGTTGAAGAGGCCGCGACCTACGCAGTCTTGACCCCAACGGCGACACAAATTGCTTGGGACGCCATGCAAGAAGCCGCTGTTGAAGCCGAAGTCGATGCAAATGAGCCACTTCCACAAAGCTAAGGTCGGTTTTGTGCCAGTTTGTTGTAAAAAGTGACTGTGCAAACGCAATTATTGCGGTGTACGCTTTTCGTGTGGTGGGGGTGTTACCAGTGGGAGGAATGGGTATGTTGAGCCCAAATGACGTGTTGAATTTTTGGTTGGATGAAGTTGGCCCAAGCGGCTGGTACGATGCATCTGACGCACTCGACAGCAATATCCGTAAAACGTTTGAAGACACATGGAACGTTGCACGGGAGGGCGGGCTATCATTTTGGATGACCTATCCCAGTGGATCGCTGGCTTATCTCATTCTGACAGATCAATTCTCGCGCAACATGTTCCGTGGGTCTGGCAAAGCCTTTGCAACCGATGCAAAAGCGTTAAGCGTTGCGAAAACCGCGATCTCCAAAGGCTGGGACATGAAAATCGATGAACCGGCTCGCCAGTTTTTCTACATGCCGTTGATGCACTCCGAAAACCTGTGCGATCAGGAACGCTGTATTCGCTTGATGTGTGAACGCATGCCTGAAACGGGCGCCGCAAACATGTTGCATGCACGGGCGCATCGCGAAGTGATCCGTCAGTTCGGTCGCTTCCCATATCGCAACGATGCCTTAGATCGCGCGACAACACGCATTGAAGCGCAGTATGTGCAAACCGGCGGATACGGCGAAACCGTACGCCAGTTACAAGCGAGCTAACCGAGCCAAACAGCAATCTCAGCAATCGGATGATATGTCGCGGCTGCACCGCATTGAAGCGCTGTGGAAACTAGTTTAATGCTAAACTAGTTTTATAGAGCTTCTTTGCGAGGATGACCCATGGCTGACCACTCTTTCGATCTTGTTGTTATTGGGGCTGGCCCCGGCGGCTATGTGGCCGCGATACGGGGCGCGCAGCTGGGTCTGAAGGTCGCGATCATTGAGCGCGAGCATTTGGGCGGTATTTGCTTGAACTGGGGCTGCATCCCGACCAAGGCGATGCTGCGCAGCTCCGAGGTGTTTCATCTCATGCACCGGGCAAAGGAATTCGGCCTAAAAGCAGAGAAAATCGGTTACGATCTGGACGCCGTGGTGAAACGCAGCCGGTCCGTAGCAGGTCAACTTTCAGGCGGCATTGGGCACTTGATGAAAAAGAACAAAGTGACCGTCTTCATGGGCGAGGCGGCACTGGCTGGCAAAGGCAAGGTGACCGTCAAAGGCGAAAAAGGCTCTGACACTTTGACCGCCAAGAACATCGTACTTGCAACCGGTGCGCGGGCACGCGAACTGCCCGGTCTTGAAGCAGATGGTGATCTGGTTTGGACCTATAAACACGCCCTGACACCCAAACGGATGCCCAAGAAATTGCTCGTCATCGGATCGGGCGCGATCGGGATTGAATTCGCAAGCTTCTTCAACACACTCGGCGCCGATACAACTGTCGTTGAGGTTATGGACCGCGTTCTTCCCGTAGAAGACGCCGAAATCTCAGCCTTCGCTAAAAAGGCCTTCGTCAAGCAAGGCATGAAGATCATGGAAAAATCCATGGTCAAGAAATTGGATCGCGCTAAAGGCAAAGTTACCGCGCACATCGAAACGGGCGGTAAAGTTGAGACAATGGAATTCGACACCGTAATCTCAGCGGTCGGGATCGTTGGCAATGTCGAAGGCTTGGGGCTGGAGGCATTGGGCGTAAAAATCGACCGCACCCATGTCGTGACAGACGAATTTTGCCGTACTGGTGTCGACGGGCTTTATGCCATCGGTGACATCGCAGGCGCACCGTGGCTCGCGCACAAGGCTAGCCACGAAGGGGTGATGGTTGCGGACCTGATTGCAGGTAAGCATGCCCATCCGGTCAAGCCTGAATCCATCGCCGGCTGCACCTATTGTCATCCACAGGTCGCGTCTGTCGGATATTCAGAAGCCAAGGCAAAAGACCTCGGATACGACATCAAAGTCGGGCGTTTCCCGTTCATCGGCAACGGCAAAGCCATCGCCTTGGGTGAACCAGAAGGCATGATCAAAACTGTGTTCGATTCCAAAACGGGTGAACTGCTTGGTGCACATATGGTCGGCGCAGAAGTGACGGAACTGATCCAAGGATATGTCGTCGGTCGACAGTTGGAAACCACAGAGGAAGACCTGATGAACACCGTCTTCCCGCACCCAACACTGTCGGAAATGATGCATGAAAGCGTGCTCGACGCTTATGATCGCGTTATCCATATGTAAGGGCGTCAGTTCTGACAATTGATCACATCGCCGTGAATTGAGTCCCCTTCCAGTCGCTTAGTCTAGCTCTGGCCGATCACGCTATTGTGCGTGTGGACAATGAGGAGACTTTTAATGAACCACAATTACAGCGATTGCGATTGCTGCGGTTGCGTCATTCGGTGGCGCGGCGTCTGCAGGAAACATCGATATCATTGGTGGATCAACCACAGTGACCGTGACGGCTGACTTGGGCGGGCTCGGTCTGACAGGTGCGCCAACAGGCACTGCGACAGTCGATATCGTCGGCGGCTTGCCTGCGTTCACCTTCGGCATCACCGGCGGTGAAGTGCTGACAGATGGAAATGCGCTTATCGAACATGATGGCAGCGGTGTTTCTCTTACAGCTGGGACCTTGTCTGCAAATGTCGGCGACTTCCTGATCGACACGGCCGCAGCCAATGTGACCGGCACGCTCAACGGAACACTGACCGGCGTTGAGTTCTTTAACTTTGGTACAAGCGGCGCCAATGGCGTGCAGCTTTTGATCTCAACCACCCTTGCAGGTGCCTTGACCGACGTTTTCGGCGCGCCTGACTTGTCTGGTGCTGAGTTTGGATTTGCAGTGCCAGCCCCTGCAGTCGTCCCGTTGCCAGCTGGTGGCGTTCTGCTGCTGACTGGACTCGGTGCTCTCGCCCTGCGGTCTCGTAAAAAAGCCGCCTAAACTCTCTGCGCTCACACGCTTTCACAAGGCGACGTCGTGGTTCCTTTAAGTCGGACCACGGCGTTTGCTGTTTCTTAGGGCGCACGTTTCTGGCACAAGCCGCAGAATGACGCCTCCAACCAACACGCCATTCGTGACCATTATTTTGCTCTGGCTGGCTGGCCTCGGCGCTGCGGCCCAATATGGCAAAGCGGCCGTCACTTATGATCAATTCGCTTACCTCTATCCAAACGCAGGCGCGGCTGCGGCCTTTATTGTGTCTCTTGTCGGCTTCGTGGGGATAGCTTTTGGCGTTGTTGCAGGGCTGCTTGTCGCGCGGATCCGCTACAAACGCGCTTTGGTATGGGGCCTCTGGCTCGGCGCGGCGATGTCGGCGTGGCAGGCGCTCACACCTGCGTTCGGATGGATGCTTGTCAGTCGCGGGATAGAAGGTGCATCGCACTTACTGCTCGTTGTCGCCGCGCCCACTCTGATCGCCGGCCTAAGCGCTCCGCATCACCGTGGCCTGACCCTCAGTCTGTGGAGCACATTCTTCGGTGTCGCTTTCGCCGTTTTGACGTGGGGCGGGCTTCCACTGGTGGAGCATTACGGGGTCGCAGCCTTGTTCTGGGTGCACGCTGCTTGGATGGCGGCTTTTGCGATTATCCTGCAATCTGTGCTGCCACGGTTGCAGGCTGAACCTCCCAAAGAAGCCTTGTCCCTGTCAAAATTGATCCATGAGCACAGTGTGATCTACCGCTCTGCCTCCATTTCTGCTGCAGGGTGGGGCTGGTTGTTTTACACCTTCAGTTTCGTGAGTATCCTGACCCTATTGCCACCGTTTCTAGACCCGTCCGAACGCGCCTTGGTCATGGGGGCTATGCCATTGGTCTCGATTGCCGTGTCTCTTTCGATTGGCGTTTGGATGATGCGCATACTTTCTGCGGTTCAGGTGATCCAAATCGGTTTTGTCATAAGCGCGCTCTGCGCCGTTCTTCTGGGTGTTTGGCAGGGGCAGGCGGTTTTGTGTCTTTGCCTCGCCGGGGCACTGGGGCTGGTCCAAGGCGCAAGTTTTGCCGCAGTGCCACAGTTGAACGACATGCCTGCCACGCAGGCGCAAGCGAATGGGGCAATGGCCCAGATGGGAAACATCGGCAACACAATCGGAACGCCTGTAATGGCGGCGATGATCGCGGGGTTCGGATACAAAGGTATGATCCTAAGCGCAGTCGTGACGCTGCTTGCAGGGGCTTGGGCGCATTATCGCTTGGCAGGTCGACGCGCAGTCTAAGAACGAGATCATATGTTCTTGTAATGTTCTGCATTTACCATTGGAGAATCCGTTTGATCCAGCTATGTGTCTAGGTTCAACCAGTGACCACCTTGGGGGCGGGTATGGCCGAGCAGAAGTTCATCGAAGTCCGCGGCGCGCGCGAACACAATCTCAAAAGCATCGATGTGGACATCCCGCGCGATCAACTGGTGGTTATTACGGGGCTGTCAGGCTCCGGCAAATCGAGCCTTGCTTTCGATACGATCTATGCCGAAGGCCAGCGCCGATATGTTGAATCCCTGTCGGCCTACGCGCGTCAGTTCCTTGATATGATGCAAAAGCCGGATGTGGATCACATTTCCGGCCTCAGCCCTGCGATCTCGATTGAGCAGAAAACAACGTCGAAAAATCCGCGCTCGACCGTGGGAACAGTAACGGAAATCTATGACTACATGCGGCTGCTGTTTGCCCGCGTCGGCACACCCTACAGCCCTGCGACGGGTCTGCCGATTGAGGCGCAGCAGGTGCAAGATATGGTTGACCGGATCATGGGCATGGAAGAAGGCACACGCGCATACCTTCTGGCCCCCATCATCCGTGACCGCAAAGGCGAATACCGCAAAGAATTCGTTGAACTGCGCAAGCAAGGGTTCCAACGGGTCAAGGTTGACGGTCAGTTTTATGAGTTGGACGAGCCACCAACGCTCGACAAGAAATTCCGCCATGACATTGATGTCGTCGTGGACCGGATCGTCGTGCGCGAAGGCATGGAAACACGGCTGGCCGACAGCCTGCGCACCTCGCTTGATCTGGCAGATGGTATCGCCATTCTGGAAACCGCTCCGACCGAAGGCGATCCCGAGCGTCACACATTCTCTGAAAAGTTCGCTTGCCCCGTTAGCGGTTTCACCATTCCAGAAATTGAGCCACGTCTTTTCTCGTTCAACGCGCCCTTTGGGGCCTGCCCGGATTGTGACGGCCTTGGCATGGAACTGTTCTTTGACGAGCGGTTGGTCGTCCCTGATGCCACACTCAAAATCTACGACGGCGCACTCGCCCCGTGGCGAAAAGGCAAAAGCCCGTACTTCCTTCAAACGATTGAGGCCATTGCCAAGCACTATGAATTCAACCCGAATACCCGTTGGAAAGATCTGGATGCGCATGTCCAGCAGGTTTTCCTCTATGGGTCAGGCGAAGAAGAAATCCCCTTCCGCTATGACGAAGGCGGCCGTGTTTATTCCGTGACCCGCGTCTTTGAAGGCGTCATCCCTAACATGGAACGCCGTTACCGCGAAACCGACAGCAACTGGATCCGCGAAGAGTTTGAACGCTACCAAAACAACCGCCCCTGCGGCACCTGCGATGGCTTCCGTCTGCGCCAAGAAGCACTAGCCGTCAAAATCGCGGACCTGCACGTGGGCGAGGTCGTACAGATGTCGATCCGCGAGGCATTTGACTGGTGCGATGGTGTGCCAGACAACCTGACAGACCAGCGCAACGAAATCGCCAAGGCGATTCTAAAAGAAATACGCGAACGTCTGGGTTTTCTGAACAACGTAGGTCTCGAATACCTGACACTTTCGCGGAATGCTGGCACCTTGTCGGGGGGCGAAAGTCAACGCATCAGACTGGCCAGCCAAATCGGTTCAGGTCTCACGGGCGTGCTTTACGTGCTGGATGAGCCGTCGATCGGACTGCATCAACGTGACAACGATCGCCTCTTGCTGACGCTCAAGAACCTGCGGGATCAAGGCAACACAGTGATCGTGGTTGAACACGACGAAGAAGCAATCCGCGAAGCCGATTATGTCTTCGATATTGGCCCAGGTGCAGGGGTGCACGGCGGGCAAGTGGTCAGCCACGGGTTACCTGCAGAAATTTCGGCTGATGAGAACTCAATCACAGGCCAATACCTGACGGGCGTGCGTGAAATCAAAGTCCCTGCCAAACGGCGCAAGGGAAACAAAAAGAAAGTGTCCGTCAAAAAGGCGACGGGCAACAACCTTCAAAACGTCTCTGTTGATTTCCCTCTTGGCAAGTTCGTCTGCGTGACAGGTGTATCAGGCGGCGGCAAGTCTACACTTACCATCGAGACACTGTTCAAAACGGCTTCCATGAACCTGAACGGCGCACGGCAAACACCTGCGCCTTGTGAAACGGTCAAAGGGCTAGAACACCTAGATAAGGTCATCGACATTGACCAACGCCCCATTGGCCGGACACCGCGGTCGAACCCCGCAACTTATACTGGCGCATTCACCCCGATCCGAGACTGGTTCGCGGGGCTGCCCGAAGCCAAAGCGCGCGGATACAAACCTGGTCGTTTCAGTTTCAACGTCAAAGGCGGGCGGTGCGAGGCCTGTCAGGGCGATGGCGTCATCAAGATCGAGATGCACTTTCTGCCAGATGTCTACGTCGAATGTGAAACCTGCAAAGGGGCGCGCTACAACCGCGAAACGCTTGAGATCAAGTTCAAAGGCAAAAGCATCGCTGATGTGCTCGGCATGACCGTCGAAGATGCGCAAGAGTTTTTCAAAGCCGTGCCAAGCATCCGCGAAAAGATGGATGCACTGATGCGCGTGGGCCTTGGCTACATTAAAGTCGGTCAGCAGGCGACGACCCTGTCCGGCGGGGAAGCGCAGCGTGTGAAGCTGTCAAAAGAGCTCGCCAAGCGGTCAACGGGACGCACACTGTACATCCTTGATGAACCGACGACGGGTCTTCACTTTGAGGACGTTCGTAAGTTGCTGGATGTGCTGCATGAACTGGTGGATCAAGGCAATTCCGTCGTGGTGATTGAACACAACCTCGATGTGGTCAAAACGGCAGATTGGGTCATTGATATTGGTCCAGAAGGCGGTGACGGCGGCGGTCAGATCGTGGCGACGGGCACACCCGAACAGGTTGCCGAAGTCGAAGGCAGCTATACTGGCCACTATCTGAAACCGATGTTGCAACCTCGCAAGAAAGTCGCGGCAGAATAGACACGTCGGACTTTATTGGTGTTCGACGGGCCCAAGGCACAAATCAAGCAATCGGCCAAAGTCAGTTGCATTTAGACGATCAAAGCCTGCGCACAATTGTTCGATGGCATTCGACCGTTCAAGCCCCATGACAGGGTCCGCGAACAGGTGGAACTTGTCCGATATCTCCGCATCCGAGAGCGGCAAATCGATGTCGCCGCGCGGGGTTCTTGGATCAGCATTCAGGCGTGTTCCATCTTTCAAAACGAGCGTCACCTGCGCCCAACGTTTTGCAACGCTGATCTCAGTCATATGCGGGTCATCAATCAATGTAATCGCCTTTGAGATACGCAAAATATCCGGATCACTCAGGGTCTCGGGCGCAAGCTCTGGCACGCCAACTTGTCCGCGCACGATCATGGTCGCCACTGGAAAAGCGATGGAATAAGCGAACTCGTCTGGTGTGGCAGGCGTATGTCCGGCAAGTCGCGTTGCGTTGTGGAACGTCTTGATGTCCACCCCTGCGATCTGGCTGTGATGCAAGTTGTGCTTTGTCATCAAGTCTTTCGCAGCATCGATGGACGGATGGGCCCACCGACAACAGGGGTAGGGTTTATAATGCGTATCCTCGACCATCCGCCAAGCATCGCCTAGGTCTTCCCAAAATTCCGGCGCGTCTTCGGCTGTCAGGGCAGGGGCACCTGTGAACCCGAATGTGGCAAGATAGCCCGCTGTAACGCCTGACGGCGCGCCCCAGCCAACACCGTCGCGCAGCATGGTCGGGTGATCAATACAGCGCATCATCTGGCTGCGCGGGCCGTGATATTCACCTATTCCAGCAGCATGCCTGATATGTTCCGCCGTTCCGCCCAAAGCTTTGGCCGTCGCCGCCGCAACGCCAACAGCCGTCCAAGCGCCCGAGGTGTGATAATCAGCGCAGGTGGCATGTTGGGCCAAACCCGCACGGTAGCTAACCTCGTAAGCAACGGCCAAAAGGGTGGCAAAGCTGGCACCATCCATGGGTAAACCTTGTTCACGCTGCGCATCTGCAAGGGCTAGCAGTGCAGGAAACACAGCCGATCCAGCATGCCCTTTGCAGGGCGTCGTACCATCATGGGCGTCAATACTGTCGAGCGTAAAAGCACCTGCCATCGCAGCCCCCGCTGGTGATAAGGGCGTGCCATTCATGAGAACGCGCGCAGGTCCGGCAGCGGCAACGCCAAACAAGGCAGTCGCCCCAAGCGTCGCAATCCGTGCCATTTCCGTGCGTGATCCGACAGCGGCAACACCCATAGTATCCAGGAAGCTGCGTCGCAGGATTTGCAAAACAGGCTCAGGCACGTCGCCGTAAGCCAATTCATGTGAGAAAGTGTGGAACGGCTTGGGCATCGTAGGGACCTCATTTGATAAGGCGAGCCTACATGCGATTGCCTACAAAGCCGATCTGTTTGTGACCTGTGCCAGCAGGATTTTCCGCTGGCACAGGTCAAATCGTTTAGCCGCGGCGACGACGGCGCACGGCACCCAGACCGCCCAAGCCAGCCAAAAGCAACGGCAGTGCAGCAGGAAGCGGAACAGGAGCCACTTGGTTAAAGCTGATCGTCGCGATCAAGCCACCAGCACCCGGAACGGACGAAATCGTTGTTCCGGCTGCGGTGTTTTCACCCAGCAAGAAGTCAAGATTACCGTTTGTCCGCGTGACACCTTCGTCAGTGACGCTCGAAGTGCCACCGGCAGCGTTGAACGCAGCGCCTTGGTTGTCGTTGGCTTCGGTTCCGTTGTCCCAGACATCGCTGCCATAGACGCGAATGTCAGACAGACCGGTGAAATCACCATTGGCATCAAACAACTTGTATGCACGTGGGTCTGCATTTCCGACAAACAGGTCGTTGGACGGAATGATCATCGACAGGAATGTGAAGTACAGGTCTTCAGTCTCGTCCAGATCGAACGTAAAGGTCTGAGCTTCAGACGGGTCGAAAACAGGCGCGCCCGGGAAACCCCCCGGCGATGTCAGAACTTCGGTTCTGTTAACAGCACTATCTGCGTCGGCAGCGGCGCGTTCAACGCTCACGTCACCACCTTCAGCGATTGCGGTAACCCCGGCAGAGGTCCCGTTTGCACCAAAGTTGAAGGTGTCATAGTTGCCATCATGAAAGATGCCCAGCAGTGGCGTAAAGTACAGACCACCAGGGGCCTGAGTGTTTGTAACTGTAACTTCGATTGTAGCAGCTTCAGCAGCGGCTCCCATCGACACAACAGCCAACGCCCCCAGAACGGACGAACGGTTGATTTTAGAAAAAAGGTACATAGATACTTCCTTGAATAACGGCCACCAATTGGCCACGAGGCGACACTAAAGCCGCCGCCCTAGGCCCGCTAAACAAGCTGGTTCACGGTTGGTTATATCTCTTGTGATCGAATCTTCGCGCAACGTGTTAAGTTGACGCTTTCAAGTCACTCTTGATCACGGCTGCGTTTCTCAAACCTTGGCAGCATCGCGGAAAAGTCTTTGCCTATCCCGTCTTCGTTTTCAACAAACTGCGCATAAAGCGCTTGGGCGAGCTGCCCCATCGGCGTGTCCGCATCAACCTGTTCAGCGGCCTGTTGGGACAACCTGAGGTCTTTAAGCATCAAGTCGGCTGCGAACCCCGGCGTGTACCCATTGTCAGCAGGGCTTTGCGGCCCGACACCCGGGGCCGGGCAATAGGCGTTCATGGTCCACGAATATCCGGAAGACGTGCTGACCACATCGAACATTTTTTGACGATCCAACCCAAGTTTGTCGGCCAAAGCAAAGGCCTCGCAGGTGGCGATCATCGTTGCCCCAAGGATCATATTGTTGCATATCTTGGCAGCTTGGCCAGCACCAGCGTCGCCACAATGCACAGCCTTTTGCCCCATGATCTCAAACAAAGGTGCAGCCGTTGCAAAAGCGTCTGGCGATCCACCAGCCATAAACGTCAAAGTGCCGCCCGCAGCACCGCCGATACCGCCCGACACTGGCGCGTCGACAAAGCCGATCCCTTTGGACAAAGCTTGTTCCGATACATCTCGTGCCGATTGCACATCCACCGTCGAGCAATCGATAAGGGTCGAATCGGCAGACATTGCACCCAGCACATCCCCTGCAACGGCGCGCAATATATCACCGTTGGGCAACATCGTGATAACCACATCGGCACTAGCCGCCGCTTCGGCAGCGGATGCCGCCATTGTAATGCCGTCAGGCGCGGCAACTGTGTCAAAGCCCGTAACAGAGTGACCGGCCGCTATAAGGTTCAGCGCCATCGGCGCGCCCATGTTTCCCAAACCAACGAATGCAATTTGCATCTTTTGTTCCTTCTCAAACGTCAAAGCATCAGCACCCAAAGGCACCAACATCTTGCTGACTGCAACGGGGGGGACACTGTCCGTGAAAGCCCACTTCGGTGTACGGTCTTTATCAATGATCGCGGCGCGTATGCCTTCCAGAAAATCACCATGCTCCATCGCGCGATATGTGAACCGGTATTCCAAATCTAGCGCACGTCGGATGGTCAGGGTCGGCCCGCGCAAACGATGGATCATCTCAACCGTACAAGCCATCGACAAAGGACTATTGCGCGACATCAACTTCATCGTAGATTTCGCCCAGTCAGAGGGATCAGTGCGCAGGGTTGTTTGAATGTCACCAAGCGCCTCACCGGCAAAATGCGCGTTGATTTGATCAAGCGCGGCCTCAAGTGAACCTACTGGCGGGGTCTGGCCTTTTAGCACTTCAACATCACCGCCTTTTTCAAGGGTAGTAATCAAGGCAGGCCAGTCCGCCTCGGGAATAAAGGTATCCGCAAAGCCTGCAAAAATCGCATCGGCAGGCCCCATCCGCGCAGCGGTCAGTCCCAGGTATTCACCTAAGCGCCCTGGTGCCAAAGCCAGCATGAACGACCCGCCCACATCCGGCACCAAACCGATCCCACATTCGGGCATGGCGATCTGGCTGGTCTCTCCCACGATCCGGTGGGAGCCATGACAGCCGATGCCAACACCACCGCCCATCGTGAAACCTTGTAGAAAAGATACGACTGGTTTGGGGTATTCAAAGATCAGCGCGTTCAGGCGGTATTCATCGGCCCAAAAAGTTTGGCCGTAGGTGTAGTCGCCCTTCATGCCCGTTGCATAAAGCTCCGCGATGTCACCGCCCGAACAAAACGCACGGTCTCCTGCAGCATCAATCACCACCAAAGCCACGGCATCCATTTTGGCCCAAGTACGCAAGGCCGCGTCAATGGCCATGCACATGTCGTAGGTCATCGCGTTCAAGGCTTGAGGGCGGGTTAAGGTAATCCGACCGGCCTGTCCGACGATGCGAATGTCGATGTCAGCGGTCGTCGTCATGCGCGGTTCTTCAGCATGTCACGGGCGATAATCAACCGCATCACCTCGGACGTGCCTTCAAGAATTTGGTGCACACGCAAATCACGGTGCAGCTTTTCAATCCCGTAGTCCGCCAGATAGCCGTAGCCGCCGTGCAATTGCAGACACCCATCAACAACCTTCGATCCGGTTTCGGTCGCGAACTTCTTGGCCATTGCGCAAAACTTGGTGGCATCGGGCGCGCCGGTATCCAACTTCCACGCGGCTTGGCGCAGAAACGTGCGCGCGGCTTGCAGCTCGATTTCCATATCGGCCAGCTTGAACTGAAGCCCTTGGAACTGGTCAATAGATTTCCCAAACGCCTTGCGTTCACCCATGTAGTCCAGCGTTTGCGTTAAGGCCGCCTGTGCAGGTCCAATAGAACAAGCGGCAATGTTCAAACGGCCCCCATCAAGACCAGCCATGGCGTACTTGAACCCTTCACCTTCAACGCCCAACAGATTTTCGGCCAAGACCTTACAGTCGTCGAATTGCACCTGACGGGTCGGTTGACTGCGCCAACCCATTTTGTCCTCAAGTCCGCCAAAGCTAAGACCAGCGGCGCCGTCCTCGATCAAAACCGCCGATACGCCACGCGCACCGTCATCTGAAGTTCGCACCATCGCGACATATGCATCGGAGTACCCAGCCCCCGAAATGAAGGCTTTGGTACCGTTCAAAGTGTAGCCTTCGTTGGTGCGCTCAGCCCGTGATTTCAACGCAGCCGCATCCGAGCCTGATCCGGGTTCGGTCAAGCAATAGGACAGCACAGTTTCCATGGTCAAAGCCTTGGGCAGAACGCGGGCCTTCATTTCGTCAGACCCAAAACTGTCGATCATCTTTGCGCACATGTTGTGAATTGACAAAAAGGCAGCGACAGACGGGCAGGCCATCGAAAGGGCTTCAAAAACAAGCGTCGCATCCAACCGCGACAGCCCCGATCCGCCGTTGCCTTCCGACACATACAAACCACCGAACCCAAGCTCAGCAATCTGAGGCCAAAGGGTCTTCGGAATGGTCTCATCCGCTTCCCAATGGCGGGCAAATGGAGCGATATGTTCCTGCCCAAATGCATAGGCCATATCGAATATGGCGGTTTGTTCTTCAGTCAGTGCGAAATCCAAGATCGCCTCCTCTTCGCGGACACCCGACGTATCCTAAGGTCAGACTTTTTCACGAGTGTTTCAATCCTGTGCACAGCAAATGAAACACTTAAAACCCATCACCGAAAGTGCCAGACGCCTGCGCCACTTAGACGTGTTTGATTTGCTCAATGATGTTTGTCGTATCGGTCTGCGCCTCGTACAATTGAGCCATTGTTTTAAAAGGCAAGCCTAAGACTTCAAGAGCGCGTTCCTCAGAGTCTACCACTCGCACGATGATGTTGGGGGATACGGCTAAAGCGTTCACAGTTAGCTGCGCCATTCTGCGTGATACAGGTGTGTTGGCGATATGGACATAAATCGGCGTGGCTCTCACCAGTGCGACCCCTGCATCCATCTGAGCGTGAAACTCTGAAATCTTCAGATATTCTGGATCAAAATCTGTGACCCGGCTCAAGTCGACGATATTATGTTGATCAGGCCTTGATTGAGGGTGTTTGAGGTACGCTTCAAATGCTTCAGAACTTTCAGTCGCAGTTGCATGTCCTTCGAACCTCACATGCGCCAGATTCTTGTCTTCAATAATCGTGATGTTGATAGGCATCGTTAATCAACCTCAGCTGGAAACGAGACTTGAGGTAACGTTTTCACCTTCATCAAGCATTTGGGCAAAACTGCTATAGGGCAGGCCCAAAACATCAAGCGCACTTTGCTCTGTTTCAAGAACCCGCACAACGATATGGGCCGAAGCAGACCACGCATTTACCGCCGCTTGGCTCATGCTGCGGGTCAGCTCGCTGGTCGCATAATAAACGAACAGCGTATGTGTACGGGTCGATTGTGTGTCGGCATCCATATTGGCCAGAAACTGAAGCAGCTCAGGGTAATCCGCCTCAAAGCTCGTGACGCGCGACATGTCCACAAGATGCTTCTGACCAGGGGCGTGATCTTCATGATCCATATAGGCTTGAAAGGCAGCTGTGGCGTCAGGCACAGCGATGTGCCCTTCAAAACGGGCGTACATCAACCCGATGTTCGGCAGGATTTTGATTGAAATTGGCAAATAAGCGACTTTCAACTTTGGGTCGAACCCTCAAAGGACATCTGGGCTTCAACCGATACATTTAATGGTACGTCTAAAAGTAAGAAATTGGTAATGAAATTTGAAAGTTTGCAGGAGGAAAA
>CAZWSE010000032.1:0-34386 GCA_964636575.1 uncultured Sulfitobacter sp.
TATGAAGGAAGGAGAAGAGAAGGACGTTGGCAGGATATGCCACTTGTCTGCGACAAATGTCCGAGGGGTCTAGAAGTGAAGACAGGGCGATCAAAGCGATTGAAGCTGGAGCAGCGTATTGAGCTGGCGCGGCGCTATCATGCAGGTGAGACCCCAAAGGATTTGGCCGAGGCTTACGGTGTGTCGCGCAGGCACGTGACGCGGCTGGCCAAGGAAGAGCTGGGCGAAGGGCTGGCGGTGCGTGATCCTTCTCAGTCTGTGACCTTTAGAGCCACGCAATCGGAGCTTGCTGCTTTCGACGCAGAATGGCAGGCGCGCGGCTTTGCCAACCGGTCTCAAGCTTTGAACGCAGTGCTGCGCGGACGGTGCGGGTTCCTTGATGTGCCACGTGATTTGGTCGCTGAGTTCTGTGCCAGCTGGCGCCAGGCGAAAGACGTAAGTGACGCCGGTCTTGCGCTTTCCAAGGCGGTCCACCGAGGCAAGTTGGAGGTCTCCTCACAAGACCGGGAAGTATTGATCGACTTGCTTGATTTGGCGCGGTCCATGAGCCGTGAGCTTGGACGTATGAAAGACGCAACGCAGGCGCAACGTCATCAGAGTTTGTCAAAGAGCGACGATCAATTGGAGGCTAAATCTCCAGCGCGTGTGGGACGGTCGACCGAGGGTTTAGGACTAAAGTTGGTCGCTGACGATAGGGCTAATGCGAAGAAAGCCAGACTGACTCAACTGACCCAGATTGAACCAGAAGCAACTGAAGTTGATGGTGCTCCAACAAACCGTCGGACCGCTCAAAATGGCTGATCCTCTCGCCCTCTATTCCTCGGTTATGGGTAAGCTCTGGGAGGACGAACGGATCCGGGGCAAAGCGGCAGCACGGATCGATGCTCGCATTGCAGGACGCCGACAGGGCCGCAGCTACCGCCGGGTTGGGTCCATGTCGGCCCGCAATGTCGCAAAGGTTGCAAGCAGCCAAAGCCGTGCTGCTGTCTTCAAACGGATCAGGGCAGGCGGGTGCAAGACGCAAGCCTCTTTGGGCAAACAGCTGAACTACATTAATGACAAGGCGGTCTATACCTACTCAACAATGACCAATGCTCTGACAGATGAGGCCGTGCTGTCCGAGGATCAGAAGGCAGGGATTATTGGGGAGTGGGCAGAGACTTGGAGGGGATCGACTAAGCTTGGGTTCACCTCGCATATGCTCCTGTCGTTTCCTACCGATGTCACCGTCGATCAAGTGCGCGAGATCTCCATGGATTGGGCCGAGCACTTTTTTGAGAGCGGTGACTACGGCGATCAGTGGGATTATGTTCTCTCGGTTCATGACGATCGGGCCCACAAGCATGCGCATATCATCCTGAACAACCGCGGGCTTGAAGAGGGCACATGGTTCTCGTGTTGGGCGGATGGCGTGATGTCGCCACAGCTGATGCGTGAGAAGCAGGCCGAAATCGCTGAGGGCTACGGCGTCATGCTGGATGCCACCACACGGCTTGAGCGCGGCATCTTTGAGAAGCCCGCAGGCCTCGCGGAAATCTACCGCGCCAAAGAAGAGGCCCGACTACCCCGTGAGATTGCGATGACGCCCGAGGAGTCTGCAATCGCGCAAACCCAAGTCGTGGGCTTTGCCAAAGACTATAAAGCCTTTGCAGATGTGCTGGACCGCATAGATCAGCGCCACTTAGCGCAGGCTGTGCGCGGTATGGCGGACAATCTAGGCACAGGCACACCTTGGAACTTCACCGAAAGGACGTTGGATATGGATGGCATCAGAACCGTTGGGGATGCGATTGACTATTCTGAGCGCACGATTGAAGCGCTGAGGATGAAGGCAGAAGATCTGGACGTCGCTGAGCGCGCTGTCTTTGAAGCCAAAGCCGCCCCTATCATTGCCGATCTGGCACAGATGGTGCCTGACCCTGAGTTGCGCACGCGCTTTGGCAAGCAGCTTGAAGAGCCCTATCCGCCAGGAGCCGGAAACGATGTGCTGATCGCGGCGCTGCAATCGAGCAATGACGACGCTTTGAAAGATGTCCTGGCGCAGGCCAAAGAGGCGGGCATGGATGGTGATGATCTGGTCGCGCGCATCACAGCAGGGGGCACTAAAAACTACGGCTTGGCGCAGGACTGGGTTGAGCGGGATATGAACGCTGTTCTGAGTAAAGACGGCCTGAATGTGAATACCGCCAGCGAAGACCAGCTTGATGCGGCCCTTGAGCAAGTGGATGGGGTGATGGACGCTCTGACAGAGAGAGCCAAAGAACTCGGCGTTCCAATTGGCGCAACGCTTGCAGAAGAAGACGCAGCGACAGTCTCTCTCATTGATGAGGGTGACCGCGTGCCCAATTCGTACCTGCAGGACCTCGCGGATATGCTGCGCGATGGCAAACTGACAGACGATCAAGAGCAGGTGGTTGAGCGCACGCTGCAGTCCGAGCTCTTCAAAGAATTGGGCGAGGAGGGGATGTCCGAACTGCGCCGCGGCAATTATGAGGTGTTGGAGAACGTTCTGCCGAACAAGATTGATCAGATCACTGTCACGCAAGAAGTGCTGGAGATCACCTTTGAGGAAATCGGGGATCAGGTCTTTACAGACCGTGCTTCTAGCCTCCAGCAAGACAAAGCCACAGAACTCGCGCGCCAGTTGGGGCAGGAAGACGAACAATCGCTGCGCAAAGACTTGGGCCGTGATCGTGGGCTAGATGACGAGATGGACTTCTAAGGGGAAGATGCGCGCGTGAACAAATCCCTTCCCCTCTGGGCCGCTTTACCCTTCGGCGCTGTCTGCGGCGCGTTCGTAGGCACAATCGTAGCCAGCTTCTATCTTGCGCTCGCTCTCAAGACAGGCGTCTCGAGCTTTGACATGCTCAGTGTCTGGAAGGCTGGCGCATCCACACGAACCGCTCATCCTGAAGCTTTCAAAGTCGCATTTGGGACCGTTGGGTTTGGGACGCTTGGACTGGCCGGTCTGGCGCTGGCCTGGACCTGGAAGAAGGAACGCGATGACTATGGATCCGCGCATTGGCAAACAAAGCCCGAACTTAAAGTCAACGATATGCTGCAAGACCCGGGCAAAGGGTTTCTGTGCGGCAAACTCGGCGCTCCAAAAACCAAAGGCGCGTTTATCTCATCCACAAGCATCCCCCATGTGATGATGGTCGCGCCTACCCGTGCCGGTAAGGGTGTAGGGTTCGTTATCCCAAACCTTCTGAGCTTCGCGGGCTCGGTCGTTGTGCTCGACGTCAAGGGTGAGAATTTCGAGAAGACCTCGCGCCTGCGCGCCTCGAACGGCGATGAGGTCTATCGCTTCAGCCCATTTGATTGGTCTAATGCCACGCATCGCTACAATCCGCTCTCTCGCATCGCCAAAGCGCCAACCTTTGCGCAGCGCTTTACCGAAGTGAGTATTCTGGCGGACTTGTTTTTGGACAAAGACAACAAGACGCTTGATACCTTCTCGGAAGCGGGCAAGTCGATCTTTGTCGCGGCCTGCTTGTTGGCCATCCAACGCAGCACCCCGAGCCTTGGAGAGGTCAATAAGATCGTAGCGGGTGGGGAGTATAAAAATGCGCAATACAAGATCTATGCGGATGAGGCGGAAGAAACGGTTCTACGCGAGCTTTGGACCAATGCGGCAAGTGCCTCATCGCGTTTGCTGACGTCAAACATCCAAGCCTTGATGACGGCAGGCCTCAAACAATGGGACAATCCAGCTGTGCGCGCAGCGACCCAAGAAAGCGACTTTGACTTTGCGACTTTCCGCAAAACACCACAGTCGCTGTACATCGCGGTCTCGGAGGATCATATCGCAACGCTGGCCCCGCTCTTGCGATTGATGTTTGCCGACCTTATCGCCTCGATCCGTCTCAACGAGCCGGGCGCCGACGAGCCCTGGCCCGTTATGATGATGATAGATGAATTCCAGCAAATGGGAGCGATGCCGTATCTAGAGCGCGCAATCCATTCTCTGGCAGGTTACGGCGGTCGTGTGGCGATGATTGCGCAATCGCTGGCGTCTTTGGATCGAATTTATGGGCCCGAAGGACGCGAGAGCTTGGAGAATGGGGCGGGATTGAAACTCTACATTACACCTCGTGATCAACGGACGGTGAAGGAAGTTTCCGCTGCGGTGGGCAGTACGACCCGCGAAGCGGTCACGCGTATGTATGGACGTAACAAAGGGTTCCTGGGGGCGACCTCTACTTCGGCGCGGTTGGAAGAGCGGCCGCTGCTCTCCGAGACTGAAGCGCGATTGATGGATCCCGATGAGGTGATTATTCTGGCGTCTCCGCAGCATCCGATCAAAGCGCAGCGGATCAAGTACTATGATGATCCTGTGTTCAAAACGATGGTGGCAAAACAAGATGGCAAGCCGTTTCCATATCCTCCAAGTGTGGAGGGGACGGGGCCTTGGGGAGAGGCGGGGAGCGATGAAGAGCAGCCCAACGCTCAAACAATGCAGGCGAATGCCCGTGATCGCTCGGAACGGCGTGAAGCAAGGGGCATGCGCGTGATGCAGGAAGGGTTAGACGCAGGGCAAAGCGAAAGTTTTACTGCCGAGGCAATGGATCAGCAGGACACCGTTCCGGAGGGTTGGGAACGTGTGTTGGACGAACGGGAAAGCAATATAGAGGAACTGCTGCAGGATTAAGTGATTCAAAAAAGCAGTTGATAGTTGGTCAGTTACATTTCGACAGTTGCTTTTGATTATCTATGGGCGCTCTAATGGATTTCAAACATTTGAAGTCCTAAAAAAGTTCAAATCTGCACCTCACAATCTGCGACGTTTCGCAACAGTTCAACGTTCATATGTGATGTGAAATAGCGTCAATTCGTGGTATCGATACAACGTCCGATTGATTCGGGCCGTGCGTTGTGTGGCGCGTGTATTGACAAAGGTTGTATGTGGTGAAGTCGGTTCTGTCTAAGGCGTTCTATGGCGGGTTTTCGTTTGGAACCACGGCCTTTGAAAACAGCTTTGAGCATCTGTTTGAAAGCCCGCATGTCGCACGCTACGAGGGCTTCGACAGCTTCTTTCTCGACGATTACGCCAATACACTGGTAAATGCGTACCACTACGAGCGATCGGTTGAACCGGTCAACCCAGCGGCTCGCGACTATGGCGTATTGTCTCGTCTTGATTTGTCCGAACGCGCGCAAGATTTCACTCAGATAAGCTACGATGGGGCGGGGGCCATTGAGGCAGTGACATTGTCGATTGAACCGCAATCCCCCGCATCCGCCTATGACGTAAACAGTGACCGGGACCGAAGCGAGCTGGTGTCCCATCGCTATATGGAACCCGGCCGCGGCTTTGCTTTCGCGTTCGACGTCAAATTCGACTTCGACGGGTTGGCGGGATCGACAGCGGACTGGTTGAACATTGTGCAGATGAAGTCGGTCAGTACAGATGCAGCTGCCATTGATGCCATCCCTTTCCGGCTAGCGCTGTACTCCGACGAGACCGGAAATAGCTACTTGACGGTGCGCGTTAACGGGCAGGACATCGGCCAGAATTTTTATGTCAACGGCGACAATACCTATGCCGTTAAGATTTTCGTTACTCAGGCGCAGACCAGTGATTCCGAAGATCGCAGCGCCTTGCGTGTTGAGGTGACCGATCTGACCCTGAAAGCGCAGGCTGAGGCCTCGGCGACAAGCACGGGATCACCACAGACCTACTCGCATTCGTGGGACTTGTCTGATCGGTATTATTCTCCGCAAATGGGCGTGTTTGACGAAGACGGCAACGCCTATGCCAACTACCTGCGCATCGGGGCGTATCGCGCCGGATACGACGGGAATGGAAACGATGTTAGTCAGGATTTTTCCGTGACCTTCACAAATTTCGAGGCCTTGGCGGCGTCTGACCATGCGGCGGGTGGCACTGTAACCAATGGGACCGCGCGGGCCGAGATCATAGGCGCCTTTGACGGTGTTGATTTTCGCGACAGTGATTTGATCTATGCGGGCGGCGGGGATGACCGGCTTTATGGTGGCTACGGCGATGATATTTTGCACGGGCAAAGCGGCGATGATCTGATCTATGGCGGGTTTGGTGATGATCGGCTTTATGGCGGGGCGGGGGCTGACAAGTTTTTCTATGCCTTAGGCGATGGGTCCGACCAGATTACCGGATTTAGCGTGGCCGACGGCGATAAGTTGTACCTAAGCGTCTCAGCGGATGTGTTCGAGCAAAACGTTACTTACGCAAACGGCGATGCGCTGATCACTTTCGGTCAAGGCGATGCCATTCAGTTGCAAGATGTGACAAAGGCCGATCTGGCGGGTCGGGTTGTGTTTAACACTGGCCCCACCAGTCCCGCCCATCATTGGAGTGCGAATGACACATATACCTTCTCCGTGGGCTTCGGGGCAAACACAGTTCTGACCGATGACAGGCCTGCGGATGGGGATTTCGACCAGATCAGATTTGGCACGGGTCTGACGTCTGCGGCGGTCACCGTGACGCGCATATTCGATGACATCAAACTTGCGTTTGGCACAGGCGATGCGGTGACGATCAAAGGCCACTTCGCTGCAAGCGGACCGTTCATTGATCGGATTGTCTTTGGCGACGGCGAAATTTGGTATCCGTGGGAGTTGAACGCAAGTGTGACCTCCGGCAAAACCGAAGTGCGCGGCACCAATGCACCAGAAATTTCAAGCGGAACCACTCTCGATGATACGATCTACGGGTTTGGCGGCAATGACAGTCTGCAAGGCTTTGCTGGGAACGATACGCTTGTCGGGGGCGCTGGCATAGACTGGCTTTGGGGCGGCGATGGGAACGATACCTACCGTTTTGATCTCAACCACGGGCAGGATATTCTTCGGGAAAGCGGCGGCTTTGACCAGATCGTCTATGGCGCAGGAATTTCTGTAGATGATATTCATGTCAGCAATCTCTCGGGGTCCGCTGTTCTGACCAACACCAAAACGGAAGATTCCATCAACATTCACAATCATTTTGATGTGCCGGACCCGCAGATTGACCGTGTTGTCTTCGCGGATGGCACGATCTGGTATCCTTGGAAACTGCTTCAACTGAGCAATCGTGCAACCGATCTTGACGATGGCATAACAGGGGATGAAGCGGCCAACATACTCAGCGGCCTAGCAGGCGATGACACTTTGGAAGGTATGGGCGGGAATGACAGGCTGATCGGAGGACAAGGCGACGACGTCCTCTATGGCGGTGAAGGCAGCGACACTTACTATTTTGAAAGCGGTTTTGGTCAAGACACGATCTACGTCTACAGTTCCGACTCACGCAGTGAGCCCGGTGATTTTGATCAAATTGTGTTTGGCGCGGAGCTGCCACCGCAGGATGTCGTGCTGCGCAAACAGGGCAATGACCTGGTGATCGAACTGGGCGAGGACAGCGTTCGCGTGTTCAATCAATTCAGCTACAACTTCTATCAAATTGGCCGCGTCAAATTTGATGACGGCACCATCTGGTATCCGTGGCAGCTTGCCCGTGACGCGCAAGAAAGGCCTCCCACGACCCAAGACGGCGGTCTGATCTATCGCTTTGACCAAGATTTCGAAGCAGAAAATTTGGACAACAGCAACGGTAACGGGTTTGACGAAATCCACTTTGGCCTAGGCATTGGGCCTGAAGATATTGTGGCCACCCGCAGTGGTGATACGCTGTTCCTGACCGACCAAACCCGAGATGTGCGTCTACACGTCGACAGAAACTTCCAATACGACGACTTCTTTTACCAATGGTATACTCCTGTCGATCCAATTTCAGCCGTGGTCTTTGCCGACGGCACGCGATGGGATTTGGATTACATTTACGAGTTGGTCAAGTTGGGCAATGAGGACGATAATTTCCTCTATGGCACAGAGGGCGACGACGTCTTTGAAGGCAAAGGCGGATTTGATACCATCTATGGCAAAGGCGGTGACGACGACATTCACGGCGGCGCCGACAGCGACAACCTGGACGGCGGTGATGGCAATGATCGCCTGAACGGTGGTGAGGGCAATGACACTTTGCGGGGCGAGGCTGGTGACGACTATCTGATTGGCGGCGCGGGCGATGATCGGCTGATCGGACGCGAAGGGAATGATACGTTTTTCTTCGATGCAGGTTTTGGCAATGACACCGTTTGGACATCCAACTACGGATATGCCGAAATGGACGGGTCTAACGACGGGTTTGACCGGATCGCGTTCAGCGCGGCGTTCACCCCGGCAGACATTACGGTCACGCGACTTGGCGGGGCATTGGTGCTACACGCAACAGATGGGTCCAGCGTGCAGATCGTCGGACAAACGACCTACGTTGAATCCATCAAGGAAGTCGCGTTTGCAGACGGCACGATCTGGGATTTCGCCGATCTCGAAGCTATGTCCACCTTGCCCAACGGTTACAACAACACCCTTTATGGAACGCTTGGCGATGACACGATCGACGGGCTTGCAGGTGCTGACACGGTCTATGGGGAAGACGGTAGTGACGTTCTTGTCGGCGGGTCTGGCGACGACTATCTCATCGGCGGTGCAGGTAACGACCATCTGACGGGCGGTTTGGGCAACGATCGTCTGACGGGTGATGCGGGCAATGATACCTACTACTTCGATGCCTATTTTGGTGCTGACCGTATCTCGAATAATGATACCAACACCGCACAGAACGGGTTTGATCAGGTCATCTTTGGCGCAGGCCTGAACCCCGATGATTTTGTAGTGTCTACGGACTACAATGAGTCGGCAGTTTTCATTCATTCTGGTGGTTTGGGCGTACTGCGTGTCGAATATCAGTTCGAGGGGTTTGAGTTTCAACGTGGCGGCTATGCCGTCGACCAATTCGTCTTTGCGGATGGCACAGTATGGACCACCGATGATCTTGTTCCACGGTTGAATTTTGGAAGTGACGCGGCGGAGACGCTCGGAGGAACCATTTCTGACAACGTCATCCGCAGTCGCGGTGGTGACGATACAGTCTTTGCGCATGACGGCAATGACGTCATAAATCCCGGCTCTGGCAATAATGTGGTGAACGGTGGACGTGGTAGCGATACAGTCACGTTCTACGATGCCACTATTGGTGTTTCGATCGATCTTTCTAACGATACTGCAACACTAGGCGAGCACATCAGCACCTTGACCCAAATCGAAAACGCGACTGGCAGCAGTCAGGCCGATGCATTCATCGGGGATAATCAGGCGAACATTTTCCGTGGGCTATACGGTCAAGATCAGTTCTATGGTGGGGCGGGTGATGATCATATCACTGGCGGTGGCAGTGACGATATCATTTACGGTGGAAGCGGTTTTGACCGCGCTTACTTCTCGGGTGCGCGGGGTGAATACCGGATCACGAAAACCGATGAGTTCGTTTGGGTTGACCGGATCGCCTCGGGCGGTGATGCGACGGACAGGCTTCGCGATATCGAAGCGATTGTGTTCTCAGACGGGGAGCTTTTGATCTAGGATGTTGAATTTAGTTACTGGAACGCCCCAAGACGACCGACTGGACGGCACCGATCAGTGGGACCAGCTGATCGGAGGGTTAGGGGATGACTTGCTGGATGGCGGGTTGGGCAACGATACCTACGTCTTTGATGCTGGATTTGGCAGTGATACGATTTTGTTCAATCCGTTGGTCGATAATGATTTTGATACGGCTTTTGATCAGATCCGGTTCAGCGCGGGCATCCTAGCTGAGGATATAACTGTCAATCGTGTTGGAAACAACGCTGTGTTGAGCTTTCCATCGGGAGACACTCTGACGCTTGAGGCGCATTTTCTGGACAGCAGCCGTAAGATTGACCGCATCGTATTTGGCGATGGAACCATCTGGTATCCTTGGCAAATTGAGCAGAACATTAGTCCCGTCGTGTCCAGCCAGACCGGCACAAAGGGGCGGAATATTCTTTTTGGGGACGCCTCTAATGATACACTGATTGGTTTGGATGAGTTCGACATTTTGCTGGGCTTGGAAGGTGACGATACCCTGATCGGTGGCCTTGGTGTTGATGTTTTGTCGGGCGGCACGGGCAACGATGCGTATATTTATTCTAAAGGTGACGGGAACGATTTAATCGCCGCCTTCTCGCGATATGATGATCGGTCCTCGGGCGGGTTTGACCAAATCATACTGAGTGCGGGCATTTCGCCTGATGATATCTATGTGTCCCGGACTGGAACAAGCGGGCAGTTGGATATCGAAGGCGCAGGACAGATCGTCTTGTGGGAACAGTTCGAGACCGAAACCGCACCTGACCCGAATATCGACCGGATCGTTTTTGACGATGGCACTATTTGGTATGCGTGGAAATTGGTTCAGCTGACAACGCAGTCCACCAATGGAAACAACTTTATCGCCGGCACCGATGGGGACGACGTGATTGACGGTTTGGCCGGTGATGATGAATTGGTAACCGGCGCCGGCAATGACAGGCTCATCGGCGGTGCAGGGGATGATCAACTGACAGGTGGGACAGGCAGCGATACCTACTTTTTTGAGAATGCGTTCGGCCAGGATAAGATCGTATTTGATAACACTTTGATTGAAGATGACGGGTTTGATCAAATCCTGTTCGGGGCAGGGGTTTCGCCGCAGGACGCAAGTGTCACCCGTGATGCTGCAATGAATTTGTTGATCGATATTGGCGGCAACCGCATAACAGTTCTTAATCACTTTAACACGCCCGACCCTCAAATCGGGCGGGTCAAGTTTGCGGATGGTACCATTTGGTATAACTGGAAACTCGCGTCGTTTCTCGATTTCACCGGAACGGCTGAAGAAGACCAGATCAGAGCAATAGCTTGGGGCAGTGAGATTTACGGGCTTGGTGGCAATGACTATCTATCCGGTGGGGTAGGGGCTGACAGGATTTCAGGCGGTTCCGGTAACGATCAAATTGACGCCGGTGCCAGTGATGACACGCTGATCGGAGGCGCAGGCGACGATATCCTAACGGGTGGTTCGGGCAACGATACTTATCAGTTTGGCCTTGAGTTTGGGAAGGACATTATCACTGGTAGATATGAGGAAGGCTTTAACCAGATCCGCTTTGTGGACGAGATCACATCTGACGATGTAAGCGTGAGCCGTGAAGCTGACGACTTGATGTTGTACAATGGATCGCAGAAAAGCAGCATTCGCGTTGAAGACTATTTTGTAGGCGGTGCCCAGCCCATCGGAAGGGTCGTGTTTGTGGACGGATCGATCTGGTACAACTGGCACATTGAGCAGCTTGCACAAACGGCCAATGCGTTCGGGAACACATTGTTTGGGGGCGCGGCAGTCGATGCCATAGAAGGGCTGGCTGGCAATGACGTGATCTACGGGTTTGACGCGGCAGATCAAATCCACGGTGGCGCAGATCAGGACCATATTTATGGCGGCCAAGGCAATGACCGCGTTCACGGCGGGGCCGGTGATGACAATGTTCAAGGCAATGCCGGGGATGACACAGTGATTGGCGGGGCGGGCGATGATACGCTTGCCGGTCAGGAAGGCAACGATACCTACTATTTTCAAGCGGGCTTCGGGCAAGACGTTGTAGACAATTCCGACCCTGCATATGATCGCTTTGCCAACGCTGTTCTGGACTTTGACCGTATCGTGTTCAGCGATGACTTTACGCCCGAAGACTTTACCGTTCTACGTGATACCACCAATAATCTGGTCTTGATAGCGCCTGACGGATCGAATGTGAAAGTCATTGATCACTTTCAGTCCGAAATCTACCGCATCAACGAAGTCGTGTTTGCCGATGGAACCATTTGGACTCCAACAGACCTGCTGGATCAAAGCCGGATGCCGAACGGTCTCGACAACTTGATCAACGGAACAAACGATGCGGATACCCTGAACGGATTGGGCGGCGATGACACAATTTATGGTGTCGGGGGCGATGACACCCTAAGTGGTGACGCAGGCAATGATACGATCTACGGGCAGGTCGGCAACGATACGATCTATGGGGGTGCAGGCAATGACACATTGTTCGGAGACGAACAGGATGATCAGTTGTTCGGCGGGGCAGGTGATGACTGGCTGAACCCGGGCCGCGGGAACGATACAATCGATGGCGGCGAAGGGATAGATATGATGACCTTCGACGGCTTATTCCAAAGGGGTCTGGTTGTTGATCTGTCTGAAGGCTTTGCGTCTTATAGCTCGGGTTCGGTCATGTTCTCAAACATCGAAAGCCTGACTGGAAACTATTGGGATGATACCTTGATAGGCGATGATGGGGCCAACACCCTGCGCGGGTTGTGGGGTGATGATATGTTGTTCGGGATGGGCGGTGATGATCGTCTTTACGGGTCATACAATAGCGATTTCATTGATGGCGGTGATGGATATGACCGCGCATATTTCAGCGGCAATCGCTATGAGTATGAAATCACCACAGAAAACGGATCGACCAGTGTTGAGCATAAGCGTGACAGTTGGCATGGGGCAGATACGCTCATAAATGTTGAGGTTTTGGTCTTCGAAAATGAGAATTTGGTACTTTAGACTTACAGTCAGAATTCCCTAATTACTTGAACGCCTCTTGTTGGGAAAACCCCGCTATCCTCCGGTTTCTGTCCTGCCGTCTAGATTGCACGACTACACCTATTCTAGCGAATGCCTGCGAACATCTGCGGCGTTCCGGTTTGCAGCGCCATCAGAACGACAGTAGCAAAATCAAGCTTGAACAAACCAGATCTAGGAGTGCTGGAGCGAAGAAAAGCCTGCCAAATCCCTAGGAACAGGAGTTGGATCACCATGCGTTTCTCATCGAAGAATTACAAAGCGAGTAGTCAAAACCCAACCAGACTTTTGCTCATTATTTGTGTGGAGAGCTCATATTGAAATTCAAAAGCGGACTCTGCTATGTAATGTTGCAAATGGCTGTTCTGAGCCCACAGCGGAAGTGTCAGATTTGTGCTGCGTGCGCTCGCAGCGCGAATATTGATGTAACAGCGTAAATCTCTACGCCGCCGCGCAACAGGAAAACCGGTCATTCATGCGTACCGCAGCAAAAACGCAGCCCACAAGGATCAAGTCGCGGACGAAGCTGGACCCTCGACGATTTGCTACGATTGGCAGCCCTCCCCGAACTGCAAGTGCAGCGAAAACAGAAGGAGGTAAGCTGCCTGTCTGACGTCAGCGCTTATGGGTCCAAATAGGGCAATTTGCTAAGAGAGGGTTTGTCGCTCATCGTAACCACTGAGGAGTGGACGATGAGAAAGACAACGAAGAGCCATGGCGAGAAGATCGTCAAAGTCAGGTCTGTACGGTGGGTGATCAGAAGCTTACGTGGGCAGTTTCTGAATTCCTGTGGCTGCGGCGGCCTCAAATTCTGCGCGCAATGCGTTAAAGCGTGTCGTCAGGTGATCGTGCATCGCTTGGCGGGCAGCATCCGGGTTTCGTGTGGCAATCGCAGCAATCAGCAGGTCATGTTCGTTCTGCGAAACAGCCATAGACGCGCGGGAACGTGCCTGCGCGCGCACCGCGACCCAATCTGGATTTGAGCGGATGCTGTCGAGCATCGCAAAGGCAGTTAACAAAGGACGGTTGCGCGCGCATTGGGCGATCAGGCGGTGTACAGCGCCATCCCAAAGCTCGATCGTTTTCGCGTCAGCGTCTACCTGCTGGGAGGCCAACAGACGCAACTGTGAGATTTCGTCGTCGGTCATGCGGAGCGCACAAAAGGCGGCGAGATCTGGCTCGATACACAGGCGGGCTTCCATCACTTGGATGGGGTCTGTTTCACCCGCAATGCGTGCTGCTAAATCGCCGGTGGGGTCTGATGGCTGACCAGCATATGTACCGGACCCCTGTTTGCGCCAGACCAGACCTTCGGTTTCAAGCTGGTCCAGGCTTTGACGCACCAAACGGCGCGAGGTCTGGAATCTATCAGCCAGATCACGTTCTGTTGGCAACCGGCCATTGGCAGGCAGTTCAGAGCTGATAAGCGCTATTAGACAGTGTCTGAGAGGTTGGTTCATGTTTCCACAGCAAATGATTGGCTAGTACGCCCGTTGGATATCCTATCTGCTTCGGCTTGGGCAATAGCCGCATCAATATGGTCGCGGGTCGGACTGCCCGAGAATGTCGCACGGGTTGGCATCCCAAGGGTGAAGGGCACATAACGTTCCTGTGCCACCTGCCATAGACGGTCCAGTTCGGCTAAGGGATCTGAATGATCGTCCGCGCGCAGGGACAACCAGGGATGGTCTTCGCCCTTGTGGATCGTAAGCCCCGCAGATTGCCGTCCACGCTTATCACCGCCTGCCGCCTCACCGGCTTGCATGGCTGCAATCAAGCGGTATGCAAAAGGGCCAGCGGCAGCGGCAAAGGCATCAGATGTGGCTTTGATCACCTTAGGCCCCGCCAGCATATTGCCTGCAACGCTATGATCGTCGCGCATTAGATGCCCCGCCCAATCGGTACAATCATCACCGGTATATGCAGCAAAATTGCCCTCTGCGTCCATCATATGGGCTTGTCGGATTGCTTGACCTGCATCGCGTGACACCAGATCCGCCAGCACAGTTTCAGCCACCTCAGTTTCCAATCGCGTGCGCCCTTCGGTGCCCCAGATCGGGTTGCAAAAGGCTTGGCTGGCGACGGCTGTGCGCGGCCCTACATATGGGACAACCGCACCGCAGGCAAAGAATTTAGAGGCGACGATCACACCGATATCGTCGCCATCGCGGGCAATCAGGCTCCAGGTCATCGACCCACCGCGTAGGCTTGCATCAAGCGAGGTGTTGCGGCGGCACACAGCATGCCATCCGCCTCGCGCAGGGCTGCGGTCATGCGCCCGACGGACCAAGGTTCGGCCACATGGACGATATGCCCGCGCGCGCGCAAATCCGCGATTGCGGCCTCACCAAAGTCCGGCTCAATCATCATTTCGCCGTCCTTCGCTTTGCGTGGATAAAAAGACCCTTGGAAGTGCATGGAATGGAACAGTGGCGCGTCGATGCAAGCCTGAAGTTCCATTTCCCAATGGACAAACCGCAAGAACCAGATCAACTGCCATTGATCTTGTTGATCACCGCCCGGCGTGCCGAATACCATACGACGGCCGTCTTTGTGCACCGCCAGCGACGGCGTTAGCGTGGTACGGGGACGCCTGCCGGGCGCGAGCGAAGTGGGCAGGCCGTCTTCTAACCAGAACATCTGTGCGCGAGAATTCAGCGGAAAGCCCAAACCCGGAATAACCGGATTGGACTGCAACCACCCGCCCGAGGGCGTGGCCGCGACCATGTTCCCCCAACGGTCAATGATATCCAAATGCACGGTGTCACCGCGTTTCTCAGTGAGATGCGCCATCGTGGGTTCTTGGGGTGCCGCATCAGCCACGCCAAAATCACGGGCGGCGCGTTCGACATACCTATCAGCTAAATGCTCAAGGTCGGGCACACGTCCCGGACGTTGTGCGCTGCTGCTTTGATCCGTTATCAGTTTCGCGCGCTCGGCGTTGTAGGCATCTGACAACAGGTGATCCATGGGGATATTACTATGCGCAGGATCACCGTAATAGGCTTCGCGGTCGGCATAAGCGAGCTTCATCGCCTCGATTACCGTATGGACAAATTCAGCACCCATTGGGTCCATTGCCGCGATGTTGTGGTGTTTGAGAATCGCGAGGGTTTGCAGTAGGACAGGCCCTTGGGACCACGGCCCTGTTTTGTGGACCGTCCAGCCGTGATACGCATAGGACAATGATGGCTCATAGGTGGCGCGCCAGCCTGCCATGTCGGCCTTGTTTAACACGCCTTTGTGCTTTTTCTCCGAAACGTCCATGACCTCAGCGTCTTTTAGATAGCTGTCGATGGCGTCTGCGACGAATCCTTCGGCCCATTCTGTGCGGGCGGCATCGATCTGGACCGTGCGGTCATCGCCCGCAGCTTCGCCGGCCTCGACCAGCCGCGTGTAGGTCTGCGCCAGATCGGGATTTTTGAACAGGGTATTGGCGGCGGGTGCCTTGCCGTCTGGCGTCCAAACGGCGGCACTGCTAGGCCAGTGCTGCGCGAAATATTCCGTCAGCCCCGCGATTGTACCCGCCACACGCGGCAGGATCGGGTGGCCGTCGCGGGCATAACCGATAGCGGGGTCCATCACCTCGCGCAGGGTCATGCTGCCATGATCGCGCAGCATCAACATCCAGCCGTCAAAGGCACCGGGGATGACAGTTGCCAATAGACCAGAGCCAGGGATCAAGGGCAGGCCTAAGGACAAATAGTGTTCCAGCGTGGCACCGGCGGGTGCGGGTGCTTGGGCGCAGATCACTTGCACTTCTTCGCCCGCCTTCTGGAATATCGCGGGCATGTCGCCTGCGGGGCCGTTCAGGTGGGGCTCGACGATTTGCAAGGTCATTGCGGTGGCCACGGCGGCGTCGAATGCGTTGCCGCCGCGTTCCAAAATTGACATGCCGACCGCTGAGGCGATCCAGTGGGTTGACGTGGCCACGCCAAAAGTGCCGCGGATTTCGGGGCGTGTGGTGAAGCTCATGATGTGCCTTTCAGTGTTCCCGCGGGTCAAGCGCGTCGCGCAGCCCGTCGCCCAGCAAGTTAAAACCAAGAACCACAAGAAAGATCGAGATGCCAGGATACATCGCCATCCAAGGTGCTTGGTTCAGGAAGTTCTTGGCCGTGTTCAGCATTGACCCCCAACTAGGCGAGGGCGGCTGTTGGCCTAAGCCGAGAAAAGACAATGCGGCCTCGGCGATGATGGCCGTCGCGATGGTGAGGGTGGCTTGCACCAACAGCGGAGGTAGGGAGTTCGGCAGGATATAACGCGTCAGGATCAGACGCGTGGGCAGGCCGATGGCGTGGGCGGATTCAACGTAGTCCTCGACCTTGATGTTGATCACTTGGCCGCGCGTCAAACGGATGAAAATCGGCGTGGCCGAGATGCCGATGGCGATCATCGCGTTGGTCAGACTGGGGCCAAGAAAGGCGGCCAAAGCGATGGCAAGGATCAAGAAGGGTGCGGCCAGTAGGGCCTCGGTACAGCGTGAAATGATAGCGTCAATCCAGCCGCCAAAATAGCCCGCGATCAATCCCAGCGGTACACCGATCGACAGCGCAATCGCGACTGAGATCACGCCCGCCAGCAAAGACGCCTGCGCCCCCCAGATCATCCGTGACAGAATATCGCGACCCAGCTCGTCCGTGCCCAACCAATGCGCGGCGGACGGTGCCTTGCGGATCGCGCCCCAATCAGTTGCCGCGGGATCGGGTATCGGTAGGAGAGGGGCCAGAAGTGCGATGGTAATGAAAAATAACACCAGAATGCCGCCCAGCATGGCGGATTTATGGCTGCGAAATTTCTTCCAGACACGGCTTTGGGATTTGGGTAGGCCCCCGTCTTCGCTCAGGTCTTGATTTTGTGCAGATGTGGCCATCATGCGCTCCTCAGGCGGGGATTGAGCAGAAAATAAGCCATATCAGCAATCAAGTTCATAAAGATGAACCCGACAGCCGTGACCAACACGATACCTTGGACCACTGCATAGTCACGGTTGAACACCGCATCCACCACCAGTTTGCCAAAGCCGGGGATGGTGAAAATCTGTTCGGTCAGGACCGCACCCGCGATCAGTTCGCCGAACAGCAGTGCGGTAAGCGTGACAATTGGGGTCAGCGCGTTTCGAAAGGCGTGTTTCAGCACAACTTTGCGCTCGGACAGCCCTTTGGCGCGGGCGGTGCGCACATAATCAGAGGTCAGCACGCCCAGCATGGCAGAGCGCGTGTGCCGCATAAGTGTCGCGGCCAGCGCGGTGCCCAGCACAAAAGCAGGCATCAGCATGGTACGGATGGATTGCCACAGGTCTTCGCCCGGTGGAACATAGCCCGAGGCAGGCAGCAGCTGCCATTTGACCGACACCAGCAGGATCAGCATGATCCCCAGCCAAAAATTGGGAATAGAAAGGCCAGACAGGGCTACGATATTGGCGATGTAATCGGTCAGTGTGCCTTTACGGTAGGCCGACAGGATGCCCGCAGGAATGCCTATCAGAACGGCAAAGATCAGTGACATAACAGCAAGCTGGATCGTAACAGGCAGCTTTTGCGCAATCAGTTCTGTCACCGGCTGGTTGGTACGCAGGGATATGCCCAGATCGCCCTGCAACGCGTTACCGAGCCATGTGAAATACTGGACGATGATGGGGTCATTCAGGCGGTATTTCTCGCGCAACAACTCTAACACTTCGGGGTCGCTTTCCTCGCCTGCCAATACCAGCAAGGGATCGCCGGGCAGCAGATGTTGTAGGCTGAACACAAAGACCGAGATCAACATGATCGTCGGAATTGCGATGACCAGTCTGCGCAGAAAAAACGAGAGCATGAGAACCCCTTAGTTAGGAAATCCCGCCCCCGAAATATCCATCGGGGGGCAGGGGGTTAAGGCTTATTCTTTGATGGAAACCCCTTCGAGACGGATCATGCCATCAGGGTAGGGCGTGAACCCTTCGATGTCGGCATTCAGCGCCGTGATCCATGTGTTGTGGTACAGATAAACCAAAGGCGCGTCCTCATTCAGGATCACGCGAGCGGCGTCATATTGGGCCTTGCGACCTGCTGTGTCTGCCTCGGTGCGGGCGGCGTTCAAAGCGGTGTCCACGTCAGGATTGGTGTAGGCACTGTTGTTGAGACCGCCATCTGTTGTCACGAACTGGTGGATGTTGCCATCGGGATCAACGCGGCCAGACCAGCCAATCTGGCTTGCCTGATAGTCACCTGCGCGTTGGTCGGCCAGCAGAGTTGCGAACTCTTTTGACAAGATCTCGATGCGGATGCCTGCATCGGCTGCCATAGCCTGAACCACCTGCATCAGTTGCAGCGGAATGGTCGTGTTGGGCACTTGCACCATCAGATCGATCCCGTCGGCAAAGCCAGCCTCGGCCAACAACGCTTTGGCCTTTTCGACATCACGCGCCGGCACTGGAATATCGTCGTTGTACCAAGGCGAGGTGGGCGGGAACGGCTGGTTGCCCGCGGCATAGGTGCCCTCAAACACCACCTGATTGATCGCTTCGCGGTCCATGGCATAGCTGAACGCCTGACGCAGACGTTTGTCTTTGGCGAACGGGTTGTCGGCGCCTGAACCATTGGCCAGGTTGAAAGTAATACCCTGATAACCAAGCGACACGGCGGTGACGACGTTGATACCCTCGTCCGCATTGGCTTGGGTCAGATCGGACGGTGCCAAGCGTTCAAGCATGTGGATGTCGCCCGATTGCAGGTTCGCCAAACGTACGGTTGTGTCGGGGATTGGCAGGAACGTCACGCTGTCGAAGTTGATCGCATCCGCGTTCCAATAATCGGCAAACCGCGTGAGCACGATCTTGTCTTGGGCCACGCGTTCGCTAAAGCTGAACGGACCAGAGCAAACAGGCGCCAGTCCAAAATCAGCACCGGCAGCCGCAGCAGCCGTGGGGGACATCATCATGCCCGCACGGTCAGCAAGCTGTGCAAGGATCGTGGCATCAGGTGCTTTAAGGTTCATCGTTACAGTATATTCGCCCGTTACGTCCACAGATGTGACCGAGGCCAGCTCGGATTTACGGCGGCTTTCGTCCAGCGTTTGCGAGCGTGTGATGTTGTCGGCCACGGCTTGCGCGTTGAACGCGGTGCCATCGTGGAACACGACACCTTCGCGCAGAGTCATCGCCACGGACATGCCGTCATCCGCCACGGTCCATGCTGTCGCCAGCTGTGGGATGATCTCAAGGTCGGTCGTGATATCGACCAGCTTGTCACACATAGAGGCATAGACGATGCGCCCTACAAAGGTGCGCGACTGGTCAGGGTCCAGCACATCGGCATCGGATTGCAGACCGATTTTCAGGTCTTGAGCCACGGCACCTGTGGCCATGATCGCCAATGCGGCGGTAGTGAGCGTTAGTTTTTTCATGATACGTCCTCTTTGGTTTTGGTTATTTGGGTAATGGGTGTAAGTGCCGCGCCTTGGGTCGCGCGTCGGTACAGATCAAGGCGGGCCTTGGTGGCCGGACTTTGGTGGCGGGTCGCGGTCGTGCGCGGGGCCGCGTCAATCGTGGTCCAATGGTGGCAGGCAACACCGTGATCGTTTTTGATATCCTGCAGCGCAGGGGTTTCGGTTTTGCAAAGCGCGGTCGCGTGGGGACAACGGGTATGAAACGCACAACCCGGCGGCGGGTTTGACGCGCTTGGCATCTCGCCGGTTAACTTGGGGCGGTCGGTGCGGGTTTGTTCGTCAATGTCGGGGATCGCATCAAGCAGGGCCTGTGTGTAGGGGTGGCGGGGCGCCACAAACAGCGCATCGGTCTGGCCCGTTTCAACGATTTTGCCCAGATACATCACGGCCACACGGTCGGACATATGGCGGATAACAGCCAGATCGTGGGCGATAATCACAAGCGTCAACCCAAGATCCGTGCCCAAATCACCCAGCAGGTTCACCACCTGCGCCTGCACCGACACATCCAGCGCTGAAACAGGTTCGTCCCCCACGATCAGCCGCGGACCAGAGGCCAGCGCGCGGGCAATCCCGATGCGCTGGCGTTGACCGCCCGAGAATTCATGGGGGTAGCGGTCCGCATGCTCAGGGCGCAGGCCGACCTTTTGCAGCAGCTCTGCCACTTTGGCACGGCGGTGCGGTGCGGACAGCTCGGGCGCGTGAACTTCAAGGGGTTCACCAACCAGCTTGCCAACGGACATGCGCGGGTTCAACGACGAGAACGGGTCTTGGAAAATGAATTGTGCATCGCGGCGAAAGGCAGACAGTTCTGTGCCTTTGGCGGCGGTGACATCGCTGCCGTCAAAGGTGACACTGCCCTCGGTTGCGTCTAGCAGGCGCATGAGGAGCCGTGCCAGCGTTGATTTTCCGCAACCGGACTCGCCAACGATGGCAAAGGTTTCGCCCGCATTGATCGACAAGGACACCCCGTCGACGGCCCGCACAACACCCTTTTTGTTGAACCAACCTGATCCAGTCGGGAAATGTTTTTTCAGGTTCTTCGCCTCAAGGAACGTTGTCATTGCGCCACCTCAAAGGCTTGTTCTAGGGGGGCGTAGTGACAGGTAGCCGTGTGATTGTGACCTACAGAGGTCAATGCCGGCTGGCTTTTGCACAGGTCGGTGGCGAAAATGCAGCGGCTGCGGAACCGGCATCCCTTGGGCATGTTGGCCATGCTTGGCACTGTGCCGGGGATCGTGGCCAGTCGCGTGCGGGGGCCGGACAAGCGTGGCACGGATGCCATCAGGCCAATCGTATAGGGGTGTTGGGGGTTTTCGAACACCTCGGTCATCGGTCCGTATTCGACGATCCGCCCGCCATACATCACGGCGACGCTGTCTGCGACTTCGGCCACAACGCCCAGATCGTGGGTGATCATGATCGTGCCCATCCCTGTGTCGCGCTGCAAGTCGCGGATAAGGTCCAGAATTTGCGCTTGGATGGTGACGTCCAGCGCTGTTGTCGGCTCGTCCGCGATCAAAAGGCGTGGGTCGTTGGCCAAAGCCATTGCAATCATCACGCGCTGACGCTGACCTCCAGAGAATTGGTGCGGATACTGGTCAATCCGCTGTTCAGGCGAAGGAAGCCCAACCCGATCAAGCATTTCCAAAGCGCGGGCACGGGCTTGGGCTTTGGTGCAGCCTGTGTGGCTTTGTACAGATTCCGCAATCTGATCTCCAATGCGGAAGGCGGGGTTTAGGGATGTCATGGGCTCTTGAAAAATCATGGCCATCGGCCCGCCACGGATCTGGGCAGGGATGTTTTCACGCGTCAGATCAAATTCCTTGCCCTCAAAAGTCATCGTCCCTGTGGGAACTGTCGCTGCACCTTTGGGCAAAAGGCCCATCAAGGACATGGCCGTTACGCTTTTCCCACAACCCGATTCGCCGACCACACACAGAATTTCACCGTCGGTAACTTTCAGGCTGACATCTTCAATGGCGCAGACAGAGTGCCCTCTGAACCGAAGGCTCAGGTTTTTGACTTCTAAAAGAGGCTTTGTGTCTGACAAGGTTTTTCCCGAATAGTGAACCAATCTATAAATGGTTCACTATTCGGCTAATTTAGTCAACTCAGTAACTCAAGGCTGGCATATCTTCTTGAGGGTGCAGAGATCACTCTTAGGAAACCCACACCTCATATGATACTCGCGGATGGCTAAGATGCAGAAGTTTTAGATGGCCTAAGATTATATAAGATAGACTCTGCATCGTTTGGCAATATCCGCTTTAGGGAATCCGCACTGCAGCAAACTGGCAATTGGACAAGGTTCAATATCGGACGTGTTCACTGGTACAGAAGTTTCGCTTCCCGAAAGCGGACTTTAGCTGCGATCTGGCAATCTGGAAGTCTGGGCTCCAAGCCGCCTGATGCTGGTGCAGCGTCACTGACAACAAAGGCGGCTTCGAAGCCGCCGCTCGCATAGTGGGCTACGCAACTGAAGTTTCGCTGTTTTTGTGGATGTGCCGACATTCCCGCTTCAACAGCCGATGTTGAGGCACCGCGCCATTTTAAGTATGGTTTCTCAATCCCGATATGCCACTCGAAAGCCAACGTGCGAGGCGGCGTTATCGGGTTGTCGGCCCGTGCGGGCTGCGATGCGGTATCGCCAACAATAGCTGGCATGGCATAAAAATGATCCGCCTTTGAGCAGACGCTCTTTGTCTTGCCGCGCTTGGATATTTCGCACTTTACCTGCCCCAGTGTTGGATCGGACTTTGAAGGGGTCGCGGCACCATTCCCAAACGTTGCCCGACATGTTCGTCAGTCCAGCCGCATTCGGCTCGAATACATCTACAGGACACGTGCCGTAATATCCGTCACGGACGGTGTTCAATTTTGGAAATTGACCTTGCCAGATATTACACAAAGGCGCGTCATCTGTCGGGTCCGTGTCGCCCCACGGATAGCGTCGGGGATCGTCGCCACCGCGGGCCGCGTGTTCCCACTCCGCTTCATTCGGAAGGTAATCGCCCGCCCAATCGGCATAGGCCACAGCGTCGTGATACGAGACATGAATAACCGGGTGCGTTTCTAGATCCAGCAGATCAGAATTTGGACCCAATGGGTGATCCCATTTCGCGCCATCTATAGCCGCCCACCATGGAAGGTTCGGCGGGTGCTTGTGTTCAGCGGTTTCAAGCAATCCTTGGAATACAAAAGACCAGCCGATGCGATATGCTTCGCTGGTGTATCCGGTTTGCGCGACAAATCTAGAAAACTGGGCATTGGTGACGGCAGTCTTTGACATCCCGAAGGGTTTGAGAACGGTGGATCTCTTCGGACCTTCCCCGTCTTGTTTCAAAATCGGAGTTTCAGTCCCAACGTGGGATTTCCCGCCCTTGAACCAAGCAATGTCAGAGTTCGATGCATTTCGTACCATTGAGCGATCCTAAATGAAGTAATGATCCGATTTGAATGATGGTGCCTAAAAGGCCAAAAGATTCACCCCGGCTGAAGCGTTTTCATCGAATAGGCCCTATCTTTTCATGGCTGACGTTTTGGGAAATCGTATAGCGATTGGTCAGCGTGGACTTAATTGATTGATCTTGCCAGCGTCTACTAGCTGGATCAACGAAATTTGCGGCGCCTTAGAACGAGCGGCATTGTGAGTGCCACTGCATGGTGCATGGTGCATGGTGAAAGGCCAGTTTGGTTTCGGCCCAGATTGACATATCCATACGACCGCTTTCGTGTTTTTGGCTGCGTTGCAGCGAAGTGTTGGCAACATATGTAAAGCAATGCTGCGTCAGCGAGGTTGGAAAATCAAAGGTCGGCTTTGTCCGGCGACCTACTCATTCGCGAAATGAAAATGCTGCAAACGATCTAACGGCAGCAAAAAGTCACTTTACCGAATTTTTGCATCGTAGCCAAAGTCCGCTTACGGGAAACTGACGATTCAGGTCTCGCAAGCAAGAACCTACTGCAAGCGTTGACCAGCTATTCGGTATGCCGTGATAGGGCTATGACAAAAGTGCTTGCGCCAGTTCTTCCTCGATGAGGAGGTCCGTGATCAAATCTGTACGGAGCGCAGACAAGGTAGCACCCTTAAGGCCTGGACCAGCGGCCAATGCGAATATGCGGCGTTGGGCTTGGTGTGTCGTGTCGCGCAGAGCATTGAGTGGGAGGCTGATGCTTCGTAAGTGGTCATCTTCAACGGGCGCGCCGTCCTTATCGAAATAGGTCCCAAGAAAACGGCTATGCGCCTGGGCCGCGACGGCGTGGGTTGCGTACTCGGGTGGTGTGACTTCGTCCAGATGATCCGCGGTTTGGATTTGGCCAACAACCACATTGGCCGCAGAGGCTTTGGTCAACAGATCTTGCACCGATTTCAGCTGTTCAAAACTGTCCGCTTCCGCAGTACTGGCGGGCGCATAGGGTACGGGCAGCAGGCCAATTTCGGCCTTTGTGCGCATTTCCATTGTCGATAGCACCGGTGAGCTGACCGACTGAAAATCGCGCGAGATGCAGCCGTAGGTCGGCCAGACTTGCAGCGCTGGTTTGGAGATTTGCGGGATACTCCGCACAGCTTCGGTCAGCGTGGTTCCGAACGGATCAATCGCGATCGACTTCGTTGAGGGCAGCAAGATATGCTGCGCCAGGACCTGCCCCGCAGCTTGACCAACGGCGAGTGAGGCGAGGTCCTGATTGTCTTTTTTGTCCGACAGAAACGGAGAGATCGTACAGCTTTTGAGTTGGAATTGGGCGGCAACCTCTGCCTCAAGATGCATGCATTCGGCAGGCCGGCCTTCGATAGAAATCCGAATGATGCCGTGCTGTTTGGCCAGTTGGATCAGCCGGTGCACGCGCGCCGAAGACACCCCAAGCCGGGATGCGATTTCGCTTTGGGTCAGATTGCCGACATAGGACATCCACGCCGCACGGGCGGCCAGGTTGATTTCCCAAGTATGATCTTTGCCAAGTGATGCAACGCCCATGGGGTCCTCTTACGATATTATGCCGGGTCGAGAAAGGTCGTAATCTGCGCAATTGCGGCGCCGGCTTCGGGCATATCACCGGCAAACATCTGAAATGAATGGAGCATCCCGGCATAGGTCTGAACGGTCAGGTTCGCTGGGTCCGGCCAACGCCCAGCGAGCCGTTCGCCATCTTCGCGCAGCAGGTCTTTTTCCGCGATTTGCAGAAGCGTGCGCGGCAAACCCGCCAGATCGGCGAATAATGGGGATGCACCGGGATCCGCAGCGGGTGTTGTGTCACGATAAAGATCCGCAAGCGCGGTAAGGTTGCGCAAAGACAAAATCGGATCGTCGATCTCTCCGGCTTGCAGGCGGGGTCCAGAGAGGGACAGATCCAGCCAGGGCGACATCAAAATCAGCGCATCAGGGCCCAAAGCCCCGGCATCCCGCAGCGCGCATGCCACCGACAAGGCAAGGCCCCCGCCCGCGCTATCCCCGGCAAGGATTTGCTGCGCCGGACCGTGCGTGCGGCGTTCTTCAAAAACGCGTATACACGCGTCGCGGGCCTGGGGATACGGCGCTTCGGGCGCAAGCGCGTAATCCGGGATGATGACATCTGCGGCCGCCGCATTCGCGATATGCCCGCCAAAGCGGTGATGCGTCATGGCCGACATCAAGCAATAGGCCCCGCCATGCAGGAAAATCACCTCGCGGTCAGGGCGGGCATTTCGGGGCCGCATGCGGATGCAGCGCACGCCGGCAATCGTGTCCCACTCCATCAGCACATCTTCGGGCACACCGGTCAGCACATGAGCGTCTTCGGTGTTCTGCCGTTCTTGCGCCAGATCAAAGGCCGCCGTCATCGGCATGGCGCGAAACTGGCGTTCGATTTCTTGTGCGCGGGGGCTGATATGGGCGTCGCTCATGGGTTGCTCTTTTTCTTTCTTAGGTAGCCGGACAGGCTGACGATGAGGATGGTCAGAATGAATGGCACCATCAAGACGAATTGTACGGGCAAGCCGGATGTATCGTTGATTTGCATGAAGATGCCAAAGGCGTCAGCGAATCCGAAGAACAGCCCTGCGAGGGCCGTAAACACCGCCGAGAACCCGCCGAACAGCATTGCGGCCAGCGCAAAGAACCCCCGCCCGTTGGTCATGTTCTCTGAAAACCCGGCCACGTCACCGATGGCCAGTTGAGTGCCCGCGATAGCACAGCCCGCGCCGGTGATCAGCAGCGCATAAAGCCGCACGCGGGATTGGTTCACGCCCACAGCCTTCGCCCCATATGGGTAATCTCCCACGGCTGCGATTTGCAGGCCAAGCCGGGAGCGGCGTAGCACAATCCACGCCAGAACGATCAAAAGCGGGGTCACCCAGGTGATGATTGTCAGCTCTGAGACAAAGGACAACGCGCCCTCCTGCGGGCCTGTGACCGGACGATAGAGCCGGACGCTCGAGGCCATTTGCCCACGCTGATTAAACAGCACCTGCATCGCAAAGGCCGTCCCCCCGACGCACAGCGCGGTCAGGCCCAACCCCGCAATGACGGTATCCGCTTTGAGCTTGTCGATCAGGAACCAGTAGAGCATCGACAGGATCAGGCAGACCAGAATGGCCGCGAGCATCCCGACGGTTGCCGACCCGCTGGCCGTGCCAGCCGCAACGGCCGTAAAGGCCCCGACCAGCATCAGGCCTTCGATCCCGAGGTGGAAAATACCTGCGCGAATGGCAAAAAGCCCCGCCACGGCGGCCAGCACAATCGGTGTCGCGCCGCGCAGGGTGGTGACGGTGAATTGGTCGAGAAACTCCATCAGTTTGCCCCTCTGCGGCGGCGGATGAACTCTGCGGTGATAAGCAGGGCGATCAATCCTTCGAGGATTTTCAGCCCAGAGCTTGGCAGGTCCGACACAATCGGTAGAAACAATATCGCCGCTTGCAAGCCCCCAAACAGGAGTGCCGCCAATACGATGCCCGGCACCCGCGACAACCCAACGATGGTGACCACAATTGCGGTGAACCCGATGGTCGGCGTTGCGCCTGTGACAAGACGGCCGTTTGGTCCCAAAACCTCGAACGCGCCGGCCAATCCCGCAAAAGCACCCGCAAGAACATAGGCCCACAGCTTGAGACGGTCCGCCTTCATCCCTTGCCAGCGGGCGGCTTCGGGCGCCTCACCCACATAACGCAGCTTGAGGCCAAAAGCCGTGCGTTCCGCAATCAACCACGCTGCGATAACGGCCAACGCGATCAGCACCAACAGCGTCACCGACATCCCGTCCCCTCCGCTGAGGCGCAAGGCGGCATCAACCGTGGGGGTCGACGCGGTTTCCCCGCGCACCGCTGGATCTTTGAGCGGTCCCGTGGTGATCCAGGACACAAACAGCACCGCAATGAAGTTGAGCATGAGCGTCACGATGACCTCATCCGCGCCCAGTTTGACCTTCAGCACCCCCGGCAAAAACGACCACAGCCCGCCGAACACCATGCCAGCCGCGATAGCGATCGGCAGCACCAGCCAAACCGGGCCGGGCATCAACAGGGCGACGGTCACAGTGCCAAGACCGCCAATCATCATCTGTCCTTGCCCACCGATGTTGAACTCTCCCGCGCGCGCGCAAAAAAGAAACCCAAGCGCAATCAGCAAGAGCGGCATGGACCAGCGCAACGTCTGCCAGAATGACCCAAAACCCGTCACTGCCCCTTCGATCACGCCACTGATGACCGCGCCCACGTCATACCCGGTCGAAAAGAAAAGCGCAGCACTCATGGCAATCGCAAGGATGATGGGCAGAACCGCCGACAGGACTGCATGTGCGCGGGTCATGTGCGCCCTCCGACCATCGCCTGGCCGATCTCAGCGCGTGAGGCGTTGCTGGAAAACACACCAGCCACAGCGCCGCCGCGCATCACAAGGATGCGGTCACAGATGTCAAAAAGCTCATCAAGGTCCGAGGAGATTAACAGCACGCCCGCCCCATCCTGACGGACCCGGCGCAATTCGTTCCAGACAAATGCGGTCGCACCAAAATCAAGCCCACGGGTTGGTTGCGCGGCCAGTACGGCGGTCACGTCTCCGGTCAGTTCCCGCGCCAGAATAACACGCTGCAGGTTGCCGCCTGAGAGCGTGCCACCCGGTTGCCCGACAGTGCCGTAGACGACACCGTAACTGTCCAGATCCGCTGTCGCTTGGGCTCTCATGGCACGCAGGTTGATCATGGGAAGCGAGGCGGTACGGTACGTTTCGGCCATCCAGCTTTTGGCATTTTCCCACAAGGGCAAGGTCAGGGACGCCCCTTCGGTCATGCGGTCGAACGGAACAGAGCGCAGCCCAAGGTCGCGCCGCGCGCCGACGCCTGCGTCTTGGATATCGGTGCCGTCCAAGGTGATCGTACCAGCAGTGGGCCGCGTCAGTCCCGCATAGACCTCTGCCAAGGCCCGCTGCCCATTGCCCTCAACCCCCGCCACGCCAAGAATTTCGCCGGATCGCAAAGCAAAAGACACATCCGCCAACCCCGGCTCTGGCCCTTTGGGTGGCGAGGACACGTGCGCGAAGGTGAGGAGGTCTTTTTGATCGCAGGCTAGCACGCTCTCTTTCTCTTTCGGAACAGCTTCGCTGGTTGGCTCCCCCCCGATCATCAAGTCGCGAATCCGATCTTCGTCTAATTCCGACGTGGGCGTTGCGGGGAGCACCAATTCACCTTGCCGGAGGATCGACACCGTATCGGCGAGGGCCATGACTTCCTTCAGCTTGTGCAGCACGACGATCAACGTCACACCGGCGTCCCGCAGCTGCCGTAATTGGGTGAACAGCGTGTCGATGGTTTCGGGAGACAAGAGCGCCGTCGGCTCATCCAAAATCAGGATTAGTGCATCATTGGCGAGCGCGCGTGTGATCTCAATCGCCTGCGCTGTCTCAACCGGGAGGCTCGACAGAACGGCAGAAACCGGCACTGCGATCCCGGCCTGATCCAACCGTACCTGCCATGCAGCCTCGACCTTGCGTTTGGAATAGACCAGCCCGCCCATCTTGCGCGCCGATGCAAATTCCAACGCTTCGGCGACCGTGAACCCCGGCGGCAAAGCGAACCGTTGGTTCACGATGTCCAACCCGGCGGCCTGCGTGGCGGCGGCACTGCCGAATGGGACGTCTTGTCCCGCGATCTGCAGTGTCCCGGTATCCGGCACCAAGACACCGGAAAATGCGCGTGCCAAGGTCGACTTGCCCGCACCGTTCTGTCCCAAAAGCGCATGGATTTTGCCCCGCTCAAGCGACATGCTTACGTCAGCCAGCGCGCGGACAGGTCCAAAGCGCACATCTACATGGGCGCATTCAAGGGCGGGTAATTGCGTCACGTCAGCATCTCGTTTTGGATGCGCAAGATGATCTGCGCATCCGTATTCAGGCTCATTTACTGTGGCTCTGTCTCGTCATAGGGCACCGTGATCACGCCGGATTGTATCCCCTTAAAGGCCGCCTCTGTCGCGCTGCGCGCATCTGCGGCCTTTGGGTTGGCGGCTGCGTAGTCATCCGAAAAGGTCATCACGATTTCGCCCGTGGCAATGCCGCCCACACGGAAACCGGATTCGAAACCATCACTGACCGCGTTCTCCACCTCGATCATCATGGTTTGGGCCCATTCGAATGACGCGACAAACCCCACATTGGCTGGCGCTTGTTCAACCAGCGGGGGCGAGGCAACCATGACGGTCTTGCCCAGCTCGCTCGCCGCCTCGACCACGCCGATGTCACTGGCGGCGGCCCCAGTATAGATCGCATCAATGCCCTGATCATAGAGACCAGCCGCGACCTCTTTGCCCTTAACCGGATCCTCGAACGATTGCACGAAAGCTGCGTTCAGTGTGGCATCCGGATTGATCTGCTGCGCGGCGCCCAGCATGGCGTTGTAGTCCGCCCAGACATAGGGCAGTGGCACGCCGCCGATCAGGCCTAACTGCCCGGTTTCGCTCATCGAGGCAGCAAAAGTACCTGCCAGATAAGCGTTTTCTTGCGTAGCGTAGCCCGCGACTCGCGCATTTGGCATCGGTGGGTCATGTGGGGCAGCTACGATCACGACAAACTTTGTGTCTGGAAACTCTGGCGCGACGGTCTGCACGGCGGCCCCCATCGCGAAAAAGGTCGTGATGATGACGTCAGTGTCGCGCCGCGCCAGCGTGCGCAAGGTGTTCTCATAGGTCGCCGGATCAAGTGCTTCTATGAACCGGGTTTCAACGCCAAATTCCGCTTCGGCCTGTTCCAACCCGTTAATCAGACCGTCAATCGGTCCGCGATCCCCGGCCTTTTGCGTCGCAACGAGCACGACGGTTTCGCCCTCAGCGTAAGCAGCCGTACCACTCATTATGGTTGATGTCGCAAGCAGCCCACAGATAAGTGCGCGTCGTGTCGGTCCCAGCATTGTCTCAGTCCTTTTTGCATGATTTGAAGCAGCCTAACTAAAAAATATTTTCAATCAAGAAAAATTTTTTAAACAGTATGCATAGCGATGAATCCATACCCGACATACGGCACAGCGCGCCGTCCGCTGGATAGGCGAACCGTTGGTCGCCAGCCTATTGAGTACGGAAAGACAAGTTGAGTGAACCGTATGCCGCGGGAATGGGTTGCTGCTGACGTCTTCAGTTTCAAGGCATGTATCACGCAATTGACGATTATGGTTGGCCGCTCAAAGCTAATCTGCCTTGCGTCTCGCTTCACGGTTGATAGTGCAAAAGCGGTCATTGGCCAAAGATGCGCCAAAGTCAGATTTGTCCGCATTATGTAAGTTGATACGGTGCGCAGCGAATGGCCGCAATCGTTGCGCTTAATCGGGCCTAGTTGGGCAAATAAAACTCAGCAATGCCACGTTTCCCGTCTTTTCTTCCCAGTTGGACGATAACATCGATCGACTTCTGAATGTACTGCCTCACCTCAGCGAAGGTCAGCGGCGTGCCCGCCTGCAAGACCATTATGGCCAACCGATCGATTGCTAGCTCAGCTGTTTCGGCATGGATGGTTGAGACTGACCCACCATGTCCAGTGTTGATCGCTTCGAGGTAGGTCAACGCCTCGTCCCCGCGCAGTTCCCCGACGATGATCCGGTCAGGGCGCATCCGCAAAGACGCTTGCAGGAGCGCGTTCGAACTCCTCTGTGATCCAGTGCCACGACTCGCTAGAAGAGCTACCGTATTGGGTTGGTCAGGGAACAGCTCAAACGCATCTTCGATCGTGATCAACCGTTCGCCGTCATCGACATGTGTAAGCAGATGTCGAGCAAAGGTGGTTTTGCCCGTCGATGTGCCACCACTGACCAATATATTGAGCCTTTGATGTACTAACGCCTCCAAAGCGGCGTCGAGGTTTTCTTCAGCTTGGCTGGCAATGTCCTTCATTTTTTCGGCCCGCAATTGGTCAAGCGAGACAGCTTTGCCAAAAAGATAGGATGGTATGTACCCCTTCACACCCCCTGTGGCGAACAGACGGATTGTGATCGAAGCGCCCTGTTCAATGGCAGGTGGAACCGCGACCTGAACCCTCAAAGGCCGGCCTACATATTCAACTTTACCAGACACCAGCGGGTTCTTCTCTGACACGCGGGCATTGGCACCACCAACGATTGTTTGGGCCATATTGAATGCCGTGTGGCGGTTTACGGTTTGGCCCTCGTGTCGCATCGCCGCGTCACCTGCTGCCTCGATCCAGACCTTTCCATCAGGGTTGATTGCGATTTCGACGACATCGTCGCGTAGTAACAAGTCCCGAAACGGCTCAAGATATCGCTCTAAGTATGACGCAGGCAGTGACGGTTTACTCAATAGATCACCACATCGCGGTCGACGAGGACGGTAACTGACGCCCCTTGATCGATATAGATTGTTGGCGAAATAGAAACCTGTTCAGCGATGACGGAGCCAACCGCATCTTCGAGGTCACCAGAAACCCCCTCAAGCACCTCGCTGGCTGTTTCATTGTCGGTGCTGTTTGCTGCCACTGCTGGTGCTGCGCCAATGAGCGAGATCAGCGCCGCGCCGCCAAAGCGTTCAGCGAACTTTGTATCTACGATTCCAGTCAATCCAGAGCGTCCAAGCTGGTCGCCGCCAACAGAGGCAATTTCAATCGACGTCCCGTCTGGGGTTAGTACGCGTGTCCAGAGGATCAGAATGCGTTTTTGGTTCAACTCAATCCCAGAACGGTATTGGCCAAAAAGGCGCGAGCCGCGCGGGATCAGGATCTGATCGCCAGAAAACGCCGGCACCGGTTCAGACACAACTGCCACAACAGAACCCGGCAGGTCGCTGTTGATAGCAGTCTGCAAGGTGGCTTGGATGACTGATCCTTGTGAAAGCGTGCGCTCCGGGAAGTCCAACTGTGACGCTTCTTGCACGTCTAACGGCCGTGCACCTTGGCGTAGATACTGTTCGTTTTCAGACAGAGGTGGTCCATCCGCTCCTGCCACGGCAGCAGTAGGATTTGTTCCGCCAGCGGATGTGGCCCGCGGACCATCTGCATAAACGACAGAAGGCGAGACGATCTGTGCGGTTAGCAATTCTTGGGCGGCCTGTTCGGCTTCACGCTGACGCTGCTCTTCTTCCTGACGCTGGCGCTCTTCAAGCAAACGCTGATCGGCTATCAACCCATCGCGCGCCATTTCAGCCTCAAGGCCTTCGCGCTGCGCACGTTCTGCGTCCAACATCGCTTGCAGGCCAGCCAAACGTGCCTCGTTCTGTCGCTGCGCGTTTTGCAACACGGTGTCTTTGGCGGCGATCGAAGCCTCAAGCGCATCGGTCTGAACTTGAAATGCCTCTCGTAAATCAGAGACGGCTTCTTGGATTTCTGCGTTGCGAGCAGATTGGCTTGCGGCAAGGGCTTCCCTCAGTTTTGCAATCTCTTCTAAGACTGCTGCACTTGGTTCCGCGACAGCAGGGGCAGGGACCGGAACATCGAGCGCCTCTTCAACTGCAATCAACGCATCATTGACCCTCTGTTCCGCTTCATCCGGCGGGAATTCTAACCGCCCACCATTTCCCGTGCGTTGGTCCTGGAAGGTCTCAACGTCGGATGTTTCAAGACCGTCTGTTCCTTCTTGCAGATTTGTCGCCAAGAAATAGGCGGCACCACCCCCGCCAAGGGCAAGGGCGATGGCTAATGCGCCAACACCGATGTTTCCACCACGCCGTTTATTTTTGTTCTTCTGGCTAAACGTGCTGAGGCGGTCCTGCAGATCGGGTGCGTTTTCATCTGCCATAATCAGTTGCTCACATAAATTGCGCTGTCATCGCGCAAAGCGCAGATGGCCTCGTCGCCAATCCGTAAGGTCCAGAATTGGTTCACCCCGAGCACCCGCACCGTATTGCCTTGTTGCGTCCAGTTCACAGTGCGCTCGCGGCCTTGATCGTCTGCCTTGAACACGGCTGGTTGGCGGCCGTTCTCGGGGAAGGTGAAATAGGTGTATCTCCCGTCGTCGTAAATGTGGGTTGGACGGAAATCGCCCTCGCCCGCGACGCGGTAGCTGTAGTTGCGAGGGGCCTCAAAGCCCTTAGGCTGGGTATTCGCCGCTGCCGCGCGACGCCCATCCTCTGGATATTGAAACCGCACTTCGAAAAACATACCTGAGCGACCCGGAATGGCCCCTTCACGCAAATGGAAGGAATAGGTCCGGCGGTTGGTGATCACCGTCATGTTGGTTGAGGCACCTTGCACATGCGGCTTGATGGTCAGGACATTGCCAAGCTCTGGGATCGGGTCGACTTGGAAACTCTCGGTGTCGCCGACAATGACGGCGTCAAATCGTTCGCCCTGTCCAAAATGGATGGTTGTTGAATGGCGCAGGTCAGTCTCAATCACGAAGACTTGGTTTTCAACATAAGTGGCAGTGCGCACGCGGTTGTCGAGCGATCCGCTTCGCGGAACGGCCTCGGACAGAGCAGGGGATGCCGATAGTAAGGCGGCAGCACAGATCAAACGGGCAGCGGTGTTCAAGGGATCAGTTCTCCAAAGTCTCGGCGTCGACGCGGTAAGAGGTGACCACGAAGCCCAAAGGGTTGGCCCAGACGTCTTGCAGGCGTTGGCGGGTTTCAGGTTCAAAGGCATAGCCAACAGTGGCCACATAGCTGCGGGTCACCGAGCGGGTGTCGCGTGCGCGGCGCAGGGTGCGGGTAAAGCGCACTTGCGCGACGCCAGGTTCAATCTGGTTCACAGATTTGATCACGACTTCGATCACTGCATCGCGGCCATAGACTGCAATCGGGTAGTCTTCGTTGGACGAGGTCCAAAGATCGCGCAGGGTACGCGCCGCATCGCCGTCCGAGCGCTCGAGCACCGAATTGATCCGCTGTTCACCGTCGGTCAGATCGTAGGTTTCTCGATCATCCACATAGGCGACAAGGTTGGCCTGTATGATGGCATCACTCTCGGACAACGACAGCGCTTGGACTGCTGCGACGCGGTCCATTTGGCCGGTTTCTTTGTCGACAACGACCACGAATGTTTCGATCGATT
>CAZWSE010000033.1:0-34333 GCA_964636575.1 uncultured Sulfitobacter sp.
ATGCCCAGTCCAAGCCCAGCCGATACACCTGCACCACCTGTCAAAAACCCGCGTCTTGAAAGCGCCATGTCGATCCCTCCCATTCAATAAATTCTTGAATTGGAATATGATTGATTGTTCGCCAAGAGGCAAGCTCAAGCAATCACCGGTTGGAACGTGCAATCAGCCGAATGACTTTTCGATCCGGTCCAGTGTGCGCATTGCATCAAGCGTGTCATGCACCGATCCGTTGGGTTCACGGCCTTCTTTGATGGCCGCGATAAATTCACGGTCGATCAGCTCTATCCCGTTGTTGGAGACGGCGACGTCGCTGAGATCAATCTGTTCCTCGCGGCCGTCATACAGATCATCGTAGCGTGCCAGATAGGTGCCGTTGTCGCAGATGTACCGGAAGAAGGTGCCCAGCGGTCCGTCGTTGTTGAACGACAAGGACAGGGTGCAGATCGCGCCAGACGGGGTTTTCATGCCGATGGACATATCCATGGCGATCCCAAGTTCGGGGTGGTGTGGTCCTTCGAGACCGAAGCATTCGGATGCGACTTCGCCTGTTTGGTATTGGAAAAGGTCTACAGTGTGGCAAGCGTGGTGCCACAAAAGGTGGTCGGTCCAGCTGCGCGGTTCGCCCTTGGCATTCATGTTGGAGCGGCGGAAAAAGTAGGTCTGCACGTCCATCTGCTGGACCTTCAATTCGCCCGCGTCGATCTTGTTGCGGATCCATTGGTGGGACGGGTTGAACCGTCGCACTTGCCCTGCCATCGCCAAGACGCCTGTTTCTTTCTGCACCGCGCAAATCCGTTCGCTGTCTTCCAAACTGTCGGCCATCGGAATCTCGATCAGCACAGGCTTGCCTGCTTTCATACAGGCGATGGCTTGGTCTGCGTGCATTTGGGTTGGCGTCGCCAGAATGATCGCATCTACGTCATCACGGGCGATGCAGGCTTCAAGCGAGGTGGACGCAAACCCGATGCTGCGTTCGGCAGCAACCGCATCCACTTTGGATTGGGTCGGCCCCATAACGGCCGTGACGCTGACCCCGTCGATGGCGTCTAAGGCTTCAAGATGCTTGGTTCCGAATGCGCCGTAAGCGCCTGCAACGCATAGTCTCATGCTTTTGCCCTCTGATCTTTTTTGTTTTCCAAAATGATGTGCCCGACGGCGGTGTTGGAGGCTGGAACGTGGTAGTGTCGGTGCACCTCTTCCACGTCATCATCAAGCGCGCCTCGCATGACGTGCCACATGACCATTTCGACCCCTTCGGACCCTGCTTCGCGCAGGTATTCAACATGGGGTGTTTGGGACAGGGCCACTGGATCAGAAGTCAGACGATCCAAGAACTGGGTGTCCCATTCTTTGTTGATGAGGCCAGCCCGCTTGTATTGCAATTGATGGCTCATCCCGCCGGTGCCGAAGATGACGACGTTGAGGTCTTCATCATAGCTTTCAACGGCGCGGCGGATGGCTTTGCCAAGGTTGTAGCAGCGGTTGCCTGTTGGGGCGGGGTATTGCACCACGTTCACGCAAAGCGGGATGACAAGGCAGGGCCATTCGTCATCAACGGTCTTGTCGCCGAACATGACGGACATGGGCACGGTCAAGCCGTGGTCGACCTCCATCTCGTTCATGATGGTGATGTCAAATTCGTCCAAGATCAAAGACTGCGCAATATGGCTGGCCATTTCCTGATGGTTCTTGACCACGGGTACAGGGCGCGGCCCCCAGCCTTCGTCTGCGGGGGCAAAATCCGGTGCGCAGCCCAGTGCGAAGGTCGGGATACAAGAGGCGTCAAAGACGGTGCAGTGATCGTTGTAGACCAAAAACACAACATCTGCATTTTGGGCTTTCATCCATTCACGAGATTTCTCAAATCCGTCAAACACGGGTTCCCAATAGGGTTGTTCTGTGATGCCGGTGTCCATTGCAACACCAATGGCGGGGACGTGGGAACAGCCCACACCTGCGGTAATACGAGCCATCAGTTTTTATCCTTTTCGTCCCATTCGTGTTGATAACGGTTGCCGTCCGGAGACCGCCCGCCATCAACCATCATCTTGCGATATTCATCATTGCCCATGCCGGTCATAATGCCGGCAAGCTGTTGGAAATTGATCCCGTCGTTGGCAGCAAGTTTGCTGGTGTAGTAAATGTTTCCACCCAGTTCGAGCAGCCGGTTCCAATCCCGATCCAAAACGGCTTGCCGCTGTTCGGAGGTCATTTTGTAGCCGTCCAGATAGGCTTCCTCACCTTTGTTAAAGGTGTCGCGATTCACTTGCAGCCGCAGTGATATGCAAAACTGGTTCAACTGATACCCCTGCCGACCGCGATCTGCGTCGAACACAAAGGTGCCTGGAATATCTTCGTAGTCTTTTTTCAACGCCATGATCTGTTCCTTTGCTTGAAGCGGCGGGTTTAGGCGATAGTTTAGCCAATAAATAGCACTGCGTCCTGCTTCGTTTCCAATTCATTCGATCAAAGGAACATTGAAAAAAGCTATTTTGCTGTCCTTGCACCTTTCGGCTTTGCTGTGTTTGGATCGCTAAAGTGGCGCAGATGTTCAATAAACTGTGCTTGCGTTTCCGTAGGTATCCAATCGTGTCGGTAGGTTAGGCCGATGTCTCGCAGGTGCCCCGACAAAGATACATCGAGCGCTGCAATGGCACCCAGTGTTTCGTCTACATTGATCTGGTGGCGCGACACGACGGATAGATACGGCCCCTCGGCCAGCACTCCGCGCAGGATTGCCATTGAAGACGACACCACCTTTACGGGCGTCTGTTCTCGGTCTTGCAGGCGTAAGGTCTCAAACAGGTACTGCCCCGCTGGTGTCTGTTTGGGTGGTGCGATCCACGGAAAGTCTAACAGGTCGGAAAGCATCAGCCCCCGCCGCTTGGCAAGCGGGTGATCTGGGTGTGCGACGATTGCAAGCGCGTCGCGAAACAGAAAATCCTGCACGATGTCTTCGGCCGGGGCAGGGGATCGCAACGCTCCGATCAGGCAGTCGATATCGCCTTCGCGCAAGGACCGCAGCAGCTCATCATAGCGGCCTTCGACAACCCGGACCTGAAAACCTTCAACCTGACTGACCATCGCGTGGATTGCCTTTGGGGCAATGCTGGTCCGCGCAAGTGGCAGGCTGCCAAGTACGAAAGTCCCTTGTTCCTGCCCGATTTCGCGGCTGATTTCCTCAAGAGTTTGCCGGATCTCGGCCTGCGCCAGCTTCGCCCCGCGCACAAAAGCCTCGGCCGCGGGGGTCAGTCTGACGCCAGACGAACGGGCTGTGAAAAAAGGGATGCCTGCGACGGCTTCAAGGCTGCGCGCGGTGCGGTGAACGGTGGGTTGCGACAGCCCGAGGCTATGGGCGGCCACGGTGAAGCTGCCCGCGTCTGCGATGGCTATCAGGTTGCGCAACTGGGAGGCTGTGACCGACACATCAAATGACTGCTTGCGGCGCGTTTTCCCATCGGCCTCGCGCTGGGCAGATTGGGCGCCCTCGCGTAGATGTTGCAGGGCTTTGGCGGCGCGATGTTCTACGATTGCACCGCAGGGGGTGACCACGGAACGCTTGCGTTTGCGGATCAAAAGAGGTGTGCCCAAATCGGCCTCTAACCGCGCGATGGCTTGGGTCGCTGCGGGTTGCGACAGGTGGCATCGCTCGGCCGCTTCAGACACAGAACCTGTGCGCGCCGTTTCCAGAAAAACGCGGATGTGCCGGATATTTGGAAAGCCGCCTTGCATGAGACCTCTATAGATTTTTCTTATTTTAGGGTCTCAATTCGAAATAGGCAATTTTGTCTTGAGTGTTCTAGACTAAAGCGACGCAACCAAAAGGATGACCTTAAGATGTCTGACACTAAAACTGCGCTGGTCATCAGTGCGCACTCAGCGGATTTCGTTTGGCGGGCAGGTGGCGCGATCGCTTTGCACCAGCAAAAGGGTTATGAGGTTACGGTTGTGTGCCTGTCTTACGGCGAACGCGGCGAAAGCGCGAAGCTGTGGAAGCAGGAAGGCATGACCCTTGAAAAGGTCAAAGCGGCCCGTCAGGTCGAAGCCGAAAACGCAGCCGCCGCTTTGGGCGTAAACGACATTCGCTTTTTTGATGTGGGCGACTACCCGCTGGATCTGGGCCGCGAAACGCAAGACCGGATGGTTGATGTGATCCGCGAAATCCAGCCCAAGTTCATGATGTCCCATTCCAAATGGGATCCCTACAACACCGATCATATGAACACGACGCAGTTCGCGCTTGAATGCCGGATGATCGCGCAGGCTTGGGGGCACAATCCCGGTCAAAAGGTGCTTGGTGCGCCGCAGCTATATCTGTTTGAGCCGCACCAGACCGAGCAGATGAACTGGAAGCCGACAACGTTCCTGGACATCACCGAAGTCTGGGACAAAAAGTGGGCCGCCATCCAGTGCATGCAGGGCCAAGAGCATCTGTGGAATTTCTACAAGAACGTGGCCGAAAACCGCGCCAACCACTTCCGGCGCAATTCAGGCGGGATGGCGGGTGGTCGCGTTGCCAAATACGCCGAAGGGTTTGAAACGATCTTCCCTCGTACAGTGGATGAGTTGGAATGACCTATCAGCCGGGAACAACGGGCGTTGTCGTCCAAAACATTGAGCGTGCGGACCAAGCCGTCATCGACGGGCTGGCCGAATGTGGTGTCGCCACGGTGCACGAAGCGCAAGGCCGTAAGGGCCTGCTGGCAGACCACATGCGCCCTATCTATGCTGGCGCGCGCATTGCTGGATCAGCGGTCACAATCCTCGCGCCGCCCTGTGACAATTGGATGATCCACGTTGCGATTGAGCAATTGAAAGCGGGCGATGTCATGGTCTTGGGTACGATCACACCGTCCAATGCGGGTTATTTCGGCGACTTGCTGGCAACCTCTGCCATGGCGCGGGGGTGTCGCGGCTTGATCATTGACGCAGGCGTACGGGACATTCGTGATCTGACCGAAATGGGCTTTCCCGTGTGGTCCAAAGCTGTGCATGCCCAAGGTACGATCAAAGAAACCTTGGGTTCGGTGAATGTGCCGGTTGTCTGTGCGGGTGCCTTAATAAACCCTGGTGACATTGTGGTGGCTGACGATGACGGTGTCTGTGTCGTGCGCCGTGAAGAGGCCGCCGAGGTTCTCAAGAAAGCGCAGGCCCGCGAGGCTAACGAAGGCGACAAGCGTGCGCGCTTTGAAGCGGGTGAGCTTGGGCTTGATATTTACGGTATGCGCGGGCGTTTGGCCGAAAAGGGTCTCAAGTATGTCTAGGGGCGTCCGCTGCATGTGGATGCGCGGCGGCACGTCCAAGGGCGGATACTTTCTGGCTGATGATTTGCCTGCAGATACGCAAGCGCGCGATGCGGTTTTGCTGCGGGCGATGGGCTCACCTGATTTGCGACAGATCGACGGCATGGGTGGCGCTGACCCGCTGACCTCTAAAGTTGCGGTTGTATCTAAGTCCGACCGTGATGGCGTTGATGTGGACTATTTGTTTTTGCAGGTTTTCGTGGATCAACCCACGGTGACGGATGCTCAAAACTGCGGGAATATCCTGGCCGGTGTAGGGGCCTTCGCGATTGAGCGGGGATTGGTTGCGGCAGTGGCTGGTGAAACACCCGTCTCAATCTATATGCAAAACACAGGTCAAATCGCGGTTGCGCGTGTGGCCACGCCTGAAGGTGTCGTGCGCTATGACGGTGATGCAAAGATCGACGGTGTTCCCGGGGGTGCGGCCGCTGTGCCGCTGGTGTTCAAAGACACTGCCGGATCTTCTTGCGGTGCTTTGCTGCCAACCGGAAATCCCGCGGATGTTGTTGACGGTGTTACGGTCACCATGATCGACAACGGCATGCCCTGCGTTGTGATGCGCGCCGAAGATGTTGGCATCAAAGGGGATGAGACACCTGAAGCGTTAGAAGCGAACACGGTTTTGCGGGCAAAGTTGGAAGCCATCCGTGCCCTTTGCGGGCCGATGATGAACCTTGGCGATGTGTCTGAAAAATCGGTGCCTAAGATGACGATGGTCAGCGCGCCTACGCAAGGCGGCGCGATTTCAACCCGTACCTTTATTCCGCACCGCTGCCATAAAACGATTGGGGTGCTGGGCGCGGTTAGCGTAGCGACGGCCTGTCTTGTCAAAGGCTCACCCGCCTACGATTTGGCAAATCGGGGCGAGGGCACGACCCGCAAGCTTTCAGTCGAACACCCGACAGGTGAAATGACGGTCGTGGCGACGCTGGAAGACACAGGCGACGTCAAAGAAGCTGCGATCTTGCGCACCACACGCAAACTGATGGACGGAGAGGTTTTCGTATGACCGAGCAAAAAATGGATGCCGATTGGCTGGAGTTTCACCCAAACCCCAAGACACCGGACTTTGTGTTGCCGAAGGGCGCAGTGGACGCACATTGTCATGTCTTCGGCCCATCGCCTGAGTTTCCCTATGCGCCGGAACGCAAGTATACCCCTTGCAATGCGGGCAAGGACAAACTGTTTGCACTGCGCGATCATCTTGGTTTTTCGCGCAATGTAATCGTGCAGGCCACCTGCCACGGCAAAGACAACAGCGCGATGGTTGATGCCTGTCGCGCGGCGGGTGATCTGGCACGAGGCGTGGCGAGTGTGGGCGCAGATGTAACCGAAGCCGAACTGTCTGACATGCATGATGCTGGTGTGCGCGGTGTCCGATTCAACTTTGTCAAACGCTTGGTAGATGCAACGCCGAGAGAAGTGTTCATATCCATTGCGGAGAAAATTCAGCAGTTTGGATGGTCGATCGTCGTCTATTTTGAAGCCGCCGATCTGGAAGAACTTGAACCCTTCTTGAAGCAATTGCCCGGGATCATCGTGGTCGATCATATGGGGAGGCCGGACGTGACCAAAGGGGTCGATCACCCAGATTTTGGCAGGTTCATCCGACTTATGGCCGAGAATGAAAACATCTGGACCAAGGTCACTTGCCCAGAGCGGTTGACCGTCGCGGGCGCCCCCTATGACGATGTGGTTCCGTATTACCAATCTATCGTGGATCAGTTTGAAGACCGTGTGCTTTGGGGAACCGACTGGCCCCATCCTAACATGAAATCTCACATGCCCGATGACGGCGCGTTGGTGGACTACATTCCCAGAATTGCAGGCACAGCAGATCAACAGCACAAGCTTTTGGTCGCCAATCCTATGCGGCTTTACTGGGGCGACTGACCTGACCTAAAGGCGAGCCGACCCCAGTCGCGATCCTCCGTACAGTTTTTTCTGGACAGGTTTGTCCATTGCTGTTTCTACTATTGGACAGACATGTTCATTAGGCGGCAAATGAGTCTGTATCTCAAACCAGCCTTCAGCAAAGGGATAGCAAGATGAAATCGCATTATCGGGCCGTGGTTATCGGGGGCGGCGTTGTGGGCACGTCTGTGCTTTACCATCTTGCCAAGCTGGGCTGGACAGATGTTTGCCTGATCGAGCGTAGCATTCTGACAGCGGGGTCCAGCTGGCATGCGGCTGGCGGTATTCATGCGCTGAACGCAGATCCGAACATCGCCAGTTTGCAGGCGTACACAATCGACTTGCTGCCCGAGATCGAAAAAGAATCCGGCCAGAACATCGGGCTGCACATGACGGGCGGGATCACTCTGGCCGGGACGCCCGACCGTTGGGAATGGTTGCAATCGGCCTATCGCACGTTCCAATCCATCGGCATTGATGATTGCCGTTTGATCAGCCCAGAAGAAGCCAAGGAACTGTGCCCGATCATGTCCACCGATGGTATTTTGGGCGGCATGTGGGCCGACCGTGAAGGCTATATCGACACCACTGGAACCGTCCATGCCTATGCGGGCGCCGCCAAAAAGCGCGGCGCTGAGATCATCGAGCACAACCGCGTATTGGAGCTGAACCAAACCGCAGATGGATGGGAGGTTGTGACCGAAAAAGGCACGATCCACACCGAACACGTTGTGAACGCTGCAGGTCTTTGGGCTAAGCAGGTCGGGCGCATGGCTGGGATCGAATTGCCGGTTTCGCCGCTGAACCACCACTATCTGATCTCGGACACGATCCCTGAGCTGGAAGAGCTTGATTTCGAAGTGCCCATGACTGTCGACCTCGAAGGGTTTACCTATATGCGGCAGGATCAGAAAGGCATTTTGCTGGGTATTTATGAGATCGACCACCAGCACTGGATGATGGATGGCGCGCCTTGGGAATACGGGTTCGAGTTGCAGCAAGAAGACCCCGACCGGATTGAACATGAATTGACGCTCGGCTTTGAACGCTACCCCGCCTTGCAAGAGGTTGGTGTGAAAACATGGGTCAACGGGGCCTTCACCTTTGCGCCCGATGGTAACCCGCTTGTCGGCCCCGTGCGCGGCAAGCCTGGCTATTGGTGTGCCTGCGCTGTTATGGCGGGCTTTTTGCAAGGCGGCGGCGTCGGTAAATCGCTTGCGGAGTGGATGATCCACGGTGAGCCGGAGGCAGACGTCTACGGTATGGATGTCGCCCGTTTCGGTGACTACGCGGGCAACAAGCGCTTCATTAAAGAAACGACGGGCCAGTTTTACACCCGCCGTTTTGTGATGACCTACCCGAACGAACAACTGCCTGCGGGTCGGCCATTGAAGATGGCACCTGCTTATTCGGATATGACTGCGGCTGGCTGTCAGTGGGGGGCAAGCGCAGGGCTGGAAGTGCCGCTGTACTTCGCGCCGTCGCCGGATTTCGAGGAAACGCCTACCCTCAAACGCTCGAACGCTTTTGAGATTGTGGCTGAAGAATGCAAAGCCGCGCGCGAGGCAGTGGGCTTGCTGGATATCTCAGGCTTTTCGCGGTTTGAAGTGTCGGGCGCAGGGGCAGAGGCCTGGCTTGACCGGATCATGGCGTCGAAACTGCCCAAAGCAGGCCGCGCGAAACTTGCGCCTATGTTGTCCCCCGAAGGTCGCATGAAGGGCGATTTGACCGTGTTCAACTGGGGCGACGGCACGTGGTGGATCATGGGCAGCTATTACTTGCGTGACTGGCACATGCGTTGGTTCCATGACCATATGGATGACGGGGTGGAACTACGCGACATCGCGGATGCAACGGTCGGATTTTCGCTGTCTGGCCCGAACAGCCGCAAAGTGATCGAAGGTTTGACAGATGGACCCGTTGGCGATCTGCCGTTTATGGGCTGCGGCACTTTTGATATTGGCTTGATCCGCGCCAAGGTCGGGCGCTTGTCGGTGGCGGGTGAGCTTGGGTACGAAATCCATTGCTCTGCGGCGGAACACATCGGCTTGCGCAAGCTGCTGCTTGAAGCGGGTGCGGAACATGGCATTCGCGAAATCGGGTTCAATGCGCTGCTGAGCCTGCGGCTTGAGAAGAGCTTTGGCATTTGGTCTGCCGAGTTCACCCAAGGCTATACTGCCGCGCAAACCGGTATGGATCGTTGGATCGACTGGGACAAAGACTTTGTCGGCAAAGCCGCTGCCATCGCTGAACGCGACGGGAACGGGCCTGCGCAGAAAGTTGTCACCCTTGAAATTGATAGTGCTGATGCCGACGCGACAGGGTTTGAGCCTGTTTGGGCGGGCGGCAAGATGGTCGGCTTCGTGACATCGGGCGGCTATGGGCACACCGTTGGCAAGTCGCTTGCGATGGCGATGATCGATCAAGACCACACCGCCGATGGGTCCGAGTTGACCGTGCACGTTGTGGGCGCTGAAAAACCTGCCCGCGTGATTGCGGCCTCGCCATACGATCCGGCGGGCAAAGCGATGCGGGGTTAACGCGTGCGCACGCAAGCCCCGACAAAGCGGGGACGACGCAGACGCGCCGGTTCTGATACGGAACCTGTTTTACGGCAGGTCGATTACCACAATTTGCACAACCCCTTTCCTCCGATGGAGGTATTCTCGGCCGATCAAGCCGCAGCGATGCACGAGACGTCATTGCGCACACTTGAAGAGTTAGGAATGAAGGTCCTGCTGCCAGAGGCGATTGAGATTTACCGCAAAGCGGGCGCGCGGGTGGTGGACGACATGGTCTACATTGGCCGTGACCTGGTCGAAGCCGCATTGGCGACCGCACCCAAATCCATCAATGCGCGCGCAGGTATTCGCGAAAAGGACCTAACCTTTGAACTGGGGCGGATGATCTTTCAACCAGGCGCTGGCGCACCCCATGCGACCGATTTGGTGCGCGGTCGCCGCCCCGGATCAGGGTCTGATTTTCTGGAATATACCAAGTTGAACCAGCATTTTGAAGTGCTGCATATGCTTTCGCCCTCGGTCGAACCGCAAGATGTTCCCACCAACACTCGGCACTACTTTACCACCGAAGCGCAGATGACTTTGTCGAACAAGTTCCCTTTTGTTTTCGCACGCGGTACGCCGCAGTCGATGGATTGCTTTGAGATGATGCGCGACTTTCGGGGCGTGACAGATGAGGTATTTGCCGCTGACCCGCATTGCTACACCATCATCAATACCAACAGCCCGCGCACGCTGGATATTCCTATGGCGCAGGGTCTGATTGATTTTGCCCGCAACGGCCAGATGTCGATTGTGACTCCATTTACGCTGATGGGGGCGATGGCACCGATCACCGTGGCGGGCGCGATCACCCTGAGCCATGCGGAAGCCTTGGCGGCGATCACATTGACGCAACTGACCAAACCGGGTGCGCCTGTGTGCTACGGCACTTTTACTTCAAATGTGGATATGAAATCCGGTGCCCCTGCCTTCGGGACACCTGCGCATTTCCAAGCGTCACTGGCCGCGGGACAAATGGCGCGGCTGACAGGGTTGCCTTGGCGGTCGGCAGCGGGGTCGGCGTCCAACATCAATGATGTGCAGGCGGCCAATGAGAACCAGATGGGGCTTTGGGGTTGTCTGATGGCCGGATCAACGGTGATCATCCACGCCGCAGGCTGGCTGGAAGGCGGCCTGAGTGTGTCGTTTGAAAAGATCGTGTCGGACGTGGAGGTCTTGAACATGATCGCCGAACTTTGCGCAGGCAAGCAAGCCGGACCAGAGGAGATTGGGTTTGACAATGCGCTTAGCCATGTTGACCCGAGCGGTCACTTCTTCGCAGCACCGCAAACGATGGAACGGTACAACTCCGAATTCTATGAGCCCATCGTTCACGACTATGCAAACTTTGGAACTTGGACCGATCGCGGGGCGCAAGATGCAACGAACCGCGCAACGGCGGTTTGGCAGAAAATCGTGGCTGAAGACGCGAAGGTCGAGGTGGATGGAGCCAAGCTGGAAGGGCTGCAGTCTTTCATTGCCAAGCGCACAGCCCAAGGTGGCGCCCTGCCGGAAAGCTGAGAGATGACAGAACGCGCGTCCCCCGTTTTGCACCGCGACGATCCCAACAAGGATCCGTTGGTCGGGCATGTGAAAGTTACCCGTTTGGACTGGTTGAACATGGCCCGCGATGTGCTGGTGACCGAAGGGATTGGCGAGGTCAAAATTCTGGGGCTTGCCAACCGGATGGGGGTTTCTCGGTCTAGCTTCTATTGGTACTTCAAAGATCGCGCTGATCTTCAAAGCGCATTGCTAAATGAATGGGAGGCCCGCAATACCGCGCAAATTCTGGCGCAATGTAGGTTGCCCTCTGCCAATATCACCCAAGCGGCCTGCAACTTTTTCCGCTGTTTCGTGGATGCGAAACGGTTCGATATGGGGCTGGACTTTGCGGTGCGTGAATGGTCGCGGCGGGATGACAGCATAAGGGCGCGTTTGGATCAGGCCGATCAAGCGCGCATCGCGGCCTTAGTGGAGTGCTTTGAGCAACATGGATATGCCGCCGAAGACGCGGATGCGCGGGCGCGGATCATGTATTTTATGCAGCTTGGATATCACGCGTTGGAAGTCAAAGAAGACATGCCAACCCGCATGTCCCGTCTTGCGCCCTATGTGCGTGGCTTTACTGGGCAAGAGGCCGACGCGACCGCGATTGCTGCCTTCCTGACCGAGGTTGAAGACTTGGGGCTAGCATGATGTAAAAGGTCGGAACCAAGGTGACGGCAAGGGGGGCAACGTGACAACTGAAAACACAGACAAGGCCTGCTGCGCCCCGACGGCCGAACGTGTTGGCACCCAAGCAACACCTGCGCAGCCAATCATTGGCGCACGCAATACGGCTAACAGCGTGACCATTCCGGGTGGCAAGTCCTATCTTGGCACCCGCACACCAGCCATTCTTGAAGACGGGGAAGGGCCGCTGCGGACGTCCAAAATCAAACCGTTTTTGATGGGAGCTACGACTGTCACGACGGCGCAGTTTCAGGCCTTTATTGACCAAACCGGATACATAACAGAGGCCGAGCGCTTTGGTTGGTCCTTTGTCTTTTGGTCCGACGTGCCGGAGGCTGTGGGCGCGACCCAAGCGGTAGAACACATCCAGTGGTGGCGCAAAGTGGACGGCGCGACTTGGAAAGATGTGCATGGCCCAAACACAGGCGCGCAGCCTGATCATCCGGTGACACAGGTGTCTTGGGCTGATGCTGGGGCTTATGCAAAATGGGTCGGAGGGCGTTTGCCGACGGAAGCCGAATGGGAACATGCGGCGCGCGGTGGATTGGGCGATGTAACGTACCCTTGGGGGGACGAAGTGCCCACAGATCAAGGCCCGTTTCATTGCAACATCTGGCAAGGTGATTTTCCGGAAACCAATACGGCCGCGGACGGTTTTTCAGGCACAGCACCAGCGCAATCCTTCGCGCCGAACGGTTATGGGCTTTACAACATGGTGGGCAATGTCTGGGAATGGACCGCGCAACCTTTTCGGGTCAAGTCTTTGAAAAAGCAGATCAAGGAACGCATGAAGGCGATGCAGGGGTATAAGCTACTGAAGGGGGGATCGGCCCTGTGTCACCGCAGTTACTGCTTTCGCTACCGGATCGCTGCCCGCACTGGAAATTCGCCGGACAGTACCACACCCCATCAGGGGTTTAGGGTGGTTTGGGATACCTGACACGACCGCGCAAAACTGACGCAACCGGACGAGAGAGCTTATGACACGCACCCCCGATACGTCTTTGCAAAAGGCCCTTGAGGCGCGGTTCAGTGATGCGCCGCGCTTGGGGTTGCAGCCAGATAAACACGACTTGATACGATCCATGATTGAACGCGGATCTTGTCGGGCCTTTCAAGACAAACCGGTTCCGACTGAGTTGATCGAGCTAATCTGTGCGACGGCTTTATCCTCGCCCACCAAGAGCGACCTGCAACAGCGCGATATCGTGGTTCTGCAATCGGCGTCTCAACGGGCTGCGCTTGCTGAACTGGTATCGGGTCAAACTTGGGTGGCAGAGGCCCCGATGCTGATCGTGTTCTGCGGCAACAATCGCCGTCAAAGGCAGATACACGATTGGCACGATGTGCCATTTGCCAATGACCATCTCGATGCGCTTTTCAACGCCATTGCCGATGCTGCGATTGCACTTGGCGCGTTCGTTACCGCAGCAGAGGCATTGGGGCTTGGCTGCTGTCCGATCAGTGCTGTGCGCAATGAAGCCGCGGCTGTATCAGAACTTCTGAATTTGCCATCTCATATGTTCCCTGTTGCGGGGCTTGGTGTGGGCTATCCGGCAAAGCCTGCAACCATATCGAAACGCCTGCCGCTGAAAACGACCGTGCATGTAGATCAGTTCTCCGAAGGCGGGGTGCGCGACGCTGTTGAAACCTATGATGCGGACCGCGCCGCGGCCCAGCCATATGCGACACAGAGGTTCACCGATCAGTTCGGAACGGCGTCGCCTTACACGTGGTCGCAAGACAAAGCGCGTCAATATAGCCAACCCGAACGCGCGGACTTTGGGGCCTACATTCGGGCACAAGGGTTTCGATTGGACTAGGCATCAACGCAAGGGAAATATGCTTGATTGAGCGCCTCAAAAAACGTACCAATTCCGTGTTGAAAACATGACTGGAACCTGCGTGTCTGAGCCGATCAAAAGTGATCCCGCAACGGAAATCGTCAGCGTCAAAGCGCAGATTTTCAATGTCCCTTTGGCGGAAGTTCTGACCGACGCGAAACACGGTGATCATACCCATTTCGAACTGATCACGGCAACGGTTACCCTGGCCGATGGGTCGGAAGGGACAGGCTATACCTATACTGGCGGCAAAGGCGGGCGCGCGATCCTTGCGATGGTCGAACATGATCTTGCGCCGTTTCTGAAAGGCCAAAACGGGGCCGAAGTCGAAGCGCTATACGATGCGATGCAGTGGCATGTGCACTATGTGGCGCGGGGTGGCGTTGCTTCTTTCGCGATCTCGGCAGTGGATATCGCGCTTTGGGATCTGCGCGGCAAACGCACGGGCCAGCCGCTGTGGAAAATGGCGGGCGGGGCGTCGAACAGCTGCGGGGCTTATTGTGGCGGCATTGATCTGAATTTCTCGCTGCCCAAGCTGATGAAACAGACCGAAGGCTACCTGTCACGCGGGTTTGACGGTGTGAAGATCAAAATCGGTCAGCCTGATTTGAAAGACGATGTTGCCCGTATCAAAGCGATCCGCGATCTGATTGGGCCTGATGTGAATTTCATGGTGGATGCCAACTATTCGATGTCTGTTGCGCAGGCGATTGAAGCGGCGCGTGCGTTTCAACCCTATGATCTGATGTGGTTCGAAGAACCCACGATCCCAGACAACTACAAAGGCTACGGCGAAATCGCGAAAGCCACTGGCATGCCGCTGGCGATGGGTGAAAACCTGCACACGATCCACGAATTTGAATACGCTTTTGAGGATGCCGCCCTGTCTTTCATCCAACCCGATGCGTCTAACTGCGGGGGGATCACTGGCTGGCTTCAGGTGGCTGAGCTGAGCCGAAAGCACGGGCTTCCTGCTTGCAGTCATGGGATGCAAGAACTGCACGTCAGCCTTGTGGCGGGTCAGTCTAACGCAGGGCTGATCGAAGTACATTCTTTCCCGATTGATGAATATACGACCCGCCCTCTGGTGGTGGAGAATGCGCAGGCCGTTGCCCCTGATGATGCGGGTGTCGGCGTGACTTTTGACTGGGACAAACTGCGTGCCGCGCACGCCTCAATGACTTAATCGTAAGGACTTCCGATGGGTGATCAAACAATCAACGCTGCCTTTTATCGCGGCGACAAGACCTTCAAGGTAGAGCAAACCAGCGCCCCTGCGCCCGCCGCAGGAGAGGTCGCTGTGCGTATCGCGTTTTGCGGCATCTGTGGCACGGATATGCATGTGTATCACGGCAATATGGATGCCCGCGTTGGTCTGAACCGGATCGTAGGCCACGAAATGTCCGGCGTTGTTGATGCGGTGGGCGACGGTGTAACCGACTTTAAGGTGGGTCAAAAAGTTGTTGTGCGCCCGCTTGATCATTGCGGGGATTGCCCTGCATGTGACGCTGGCCATCAGCACATTTGCCACAAGCTCAAATTCCTCGGGCTCGACACCGATGGTGCGATGCAGGAAATCTGGAATGTACCTGCTTATGTGCTGCACACTCTGCCGGATGATATGCGGTTGGACCATGCGGCTTTGATCGAACCTGCAGCTGTTGCGTGTCATGACGTGGCATTGGCCGAAGTGCAGGACGGCGAAGATGTGCTTGTGATCGGCGGCGGCCCGATCGGCGTATTGGTCGCGATGGTGGCCCGCGCGGCGGGCGGTAAAGTGACTGTGTCCGAAGTAAACCCGAACCGCTTGGCGATAGTTGAAAAGCTCGGGTTTGAAACAGTGAATCCGAGCAAGGTTGATCTTGGGGCAGAGATCCACAAACGGACAGGTGGTAAGGGCGCCGATGTGGTATTTGAGGTTTCCGGCACACAGCCCGGCGTCGATGGAATGACGGCTGCCGCGGCCACGCGCGCGCGGATCGTGATGGTTGCAATCCATGCGACAAAACCGGAGATCGATTTGTTCCAATTCTTCTGGCGCGAGCTGAAACTGATCGGCGCACGGGTCTATGCGCCTGCGGATTATGACAAGGCGATCGAATTGGTCGCAAGCGGGGCGATTGATGCGGATACGATCATCACAGACGTAAGCCCACTGGCCGAAATTCAAAGTGCGTTTGAAGCGTTGGACAGCAGTCCGACTGCTTTGAAAAGCCTGATCAAAGTAGGGGAACTGGCATGAGCATGTTCGATCTTTCCGGCAAGACCGCGCTGGTAACCGGCGTTAAACGTGGGATCGGGCGGGGCATGGCTGAAGCCTTGGCGGCCGCTGGTGCAGATATTATTGGAGTCAGCGCGTCGTTGGAACTGTCGGGTAGTGACGTTGAAAAAGCAGTCACTGGCATGGGGCGGAAATTTACCGCCCACCAATGCGACTTTTCGGATCGCGCTGCTGTCACCGAGTTCGCCGCGCTCGTCAGTGCCGAAGCCCCGGATATTCTGGTCAACAATGCGGGCACCATTTTGCGCAAACCTGCCGCTGAACATGGCGATGACCTGTGGGACGAAGTCATTGAGGTCAATCTGAATGCCCAGTTTGTCCTAAGCCGAGAAGTTGGTGCGGCGATGGTCAAACGTGGGTCCGGCAAGATCATTTTCACCGCCTCGCTTTTGACTTTTCAGGGTGGTATCACGGTGCCGGGCTATGCAGCATCCAAGGGCGCGATTGGGCAGTTGACCAAAGCGCTCGCCAATGAATGGGCGGGGCAGGGCGTCAATGTGAACGCGATTGCGCCGGGCTATATTGCCACCGACAACACCCAAGCTTTGCAAGATGATCCGGTGCGTTCGAAGTCGATCCTAGAGCGTATCCCTGCTGGTCGTTGGGGCGCGCCAGAAGACTTCGGCGGGCCGGTTGTGTTCCTTGCGTCTTCTGCTGCTGACTATGTGCATGGCACTGTTTTGACCGTCGATGGCGGTTGGATGGGGCGCTAAGTCAGGCGCAAGCCGCCATGATCCCGCGCAATTCTGCCAGCCCGCGCATCCGCCCGATAAGCGGGTACCCAGGGGTGCTGTGCCCACCAAGATCGCCAAGCAATTCCTGCCCGTGATCGGGACGCATCGGGATTTGCCAATCGGCGCGACCCTCACCCTTGCGCCTGCGTTGCTCAGCCATCAGAGCCTTCACGGTTCCGACCATATCGGTGTCGCCTTCAAGATGCGCGGCCTCGAAAAAGTCGGGTCGTTCCGGATCTGATCCGATGATCCGTGTCGTGTTGCGCAGATGGGCAAAATGGATGCGATCCCCATGCTGTTTCACAAAAGCCGGCCCATCAAAATCCACCGCGACCCCCAGTGACCCTGTGCAAAGCGTCGCGCCGTTTGCGGGCACATCAACGGCGTCGAGCACCGCCCCATAGTCGGCTGCGTTCGACATCACCCGTGGCAACCCCAGCAATGGAAAGGGCGGGTCGTCAGGATGACAACACAGCCGCATCCCAAGCGTTTGAGCGAGTGGTGCGACCTCACCCAGAAAGTCGATCAGGTTCGCGCGCAGGCGATCCGACGTGATGCCGGTGTATGTGCCGAGCAAGGCGTGCACATCTTCGGTGCTCCAACTGTCATTGGCGCCGGGCAAACCTGCGGTGATGTTGTCTTGCAGGGTCGTTTTAGCGTCCGGCGTCATCTTGGCAAACCGGCGTTCTGCTTGGTCTAGCACTGCCTTGCTATAGTCTACTGCTGCGCCGCTGCGTTCCAGAATGTGTAGGTCAAACACGGCGAAATCCACCAGATCAAACAGCATCGCCGCCCCACCATGGGGCTGTGGTGCGCGCAGTGCTGTGCGGGTCCAATCGAGGATCGGCATAAAGTTGTAGCAAACCGTTTCAATGCCTTGCGCGGCCAAGGCTTCTAGGCTGGACTTGTACGCCGCGATATGGGCTTTCATATCCGCGGTTTGGGTTTTGATCGCTTCTGAAACGGGCAGGCTTTCGACTACGTCCCACGCATAGCCTCCGGTTTTCAACGCAGCTTGTCGGTCCGCGATCTGATCACGGGTCCAGACTTGTCCCGGTGGGATGTGGTGCAGCGCTGTGACGATCCCGTCCACCCCGACCTGATGTAGGTCTGACAAGGCAATCGGATCCTCTGGGCCAAACCAACGCCAACACTGTTTCATGGCATCCATCCTTCATAAAGTGGGTGGGTCTTTGTGATCGGCAGGGCCACACGTTCGCCCGTTCGCTCGGCATGATAGATTGCGGTGACAAGCCCGACAGAGGCCGCACCATCATCTAAGCTGACCGCATCGTTTGGTCGATCGTTTAGGGCTTTCCCGATTTCAGCAAAGAACCCTGCAAAGCCGGTTGCTGCATCTGGGGCGGCGGCGACAGCGACGTTGATTGCCCGCTGCGCTTTTGGGTCACGGGCTTTGAACGTCCAAGAGGCAGCGCCGGGGGCGTATGGCTCGACCCCTGATGTTGCGGTCAGATGTTCGAACACAACGCGCAGCCGTGTCTCATCACCCGCAGCGCCCAAGGTTATGTTGCTTGTGCACAGTGCGCCTGACTGCATTTGAAATGTGATTGCCGCGCAGTCTTCGGTTTCGATCGGGTTCACGCGGGTCGCGGTCATGGCAGATACCGATGCGATCTCACCCGCGATATGGGTCAAAAGATCATGGTTGTGGATGGCATGGCCCAACACCGCGCCGCCCCGTTCGCCTTCCCAAGTTCCTCGCCACGGCACTGCATAATAGTCCGCCCCGCGTGACCAATGGGTCTCAAGCGCTGCGGTTTGAACCTGTCCGGTTAGCCCTGCTTCCATAAGATGTCGCAACTGTGCGAAGGCTGGCCCCCACCGATACTGAAAGACCGGAAAGACCTGTTTGTGCGCCGCCTTTGCCGCCGCCTTGATCCTATCTACATCAGCCATGGATGTGGCCAATGGCTTTTCACAGATCACGTGCTTGCCATGCGCTAAAGCATCAAGCGTGACCGGCACATGAAGATGCGGCGGCAAGCACACATCGACTACGTCAATGAACGGATCGTTCAGGGCATCGTTTATGTTGACCAACGCGGCAAAGTTGTCGCCCTGTCTGATCTGCTCTATGCGTGCGGTGTCTTGGTCGACCACGGCTGCAACGTGAAAGACATCCCTGAGACCACGCAAAGCGTCCAGATGCTCGCCCCCGATCCCAGCGCCCAAGATCGCGATATTGATCATTGTGTCTCCGCCATGTGCTGCGCTTTCAAGGCAAGCTCCATCACGGTGAAACAGTGCGCTTGGGTCATCGCGGTTTCAGTGCGATGGGCGATGTCATGGGCCAAGCGGCTGAAGTAAGGCAGGCCGGCATCCGACGCATCAATCCGTTCGCATCGATCCGCATTGGCCAAGATCAGATGATCGGTGCCCTTAGCTCCGCCGACATCGACGTATTTACGCAGTTCAATGTACCCTTCGGTGCCAAGGATTGTTAGCCGCCCATCACCCCACGTGGGCAGCGCATCGGGCGTGTACCAGTCAACGCGGATGTAGCCTGTGCCTTGATCGCTGCGCAGGTTGATCTCTCCGAAGTCTTGCAGATCGGGATCATTTGGATTGGCATAGTTGGCGACAAAAGCGTTTGTGATCTGGGCGTCGTGCGATCCGGTGTAGTGCAAGAACTGATCGATTTGATGGGACGCGATGTCGGTCAGAATTCCGCCGAACCTGTCGCGCTGAAAGAACCAGTCGGGCCGTGTGGCACGGTTCAACCGGTGGGGACCAAGCCCGACCGTTTGCACCACCTTGCCAATGGCACCTTTAGCCACCAGATCAGACGCCAATGTGCTGACGGGCGTTTCAAATCGTTCCGAGAAATTGACCGACCAGATGCGGCCTGTCTCTGCCACAACTGCCTTGATTTGATCCAATTGAGCAAGGGTCGTGCACCCCGGCTTATCGCTCATCACGTCCAGGCCGTGCTGCATGGCTTGGCAGGTCAGGTCGGCGCGGTCGGCGGGTATGGCCGAGATCAAGGCAAGGTCTGCACCGCTGTTCAGCGCGTCGTCCAACCTGTCGAAACGGGGTAAATCTGGGAACCGTTTGACATAGCCTTGCAGGGTCTCGGGCGTGCCTTCGGTCCAATAGCCGAGGCATTTGACGCCTGCCTTTTCCATGTTCTCGGTCATCCCGTAGATGTGCCGGTGATCGAGCCCGATGGCGATGCAAGTGAGGGTCATGTCGGTACTTTCGTCCTAGAGCCTGTGCGGCTGGCAGTTTGCATAGCCTCGATCACCGCGTGTGTGCGCAGGGCTTCGCGTGCGGGGATCATGGGCGGTGTGCCTGCGCTCAACGCGCGCGCGAAGTCTTCGATCACCGTTTGGTGCCAGTCATGGGTGAAAGCCATAGGGTCCGCGCCGCCACCCGTTGTACCAGTGGCGCCGAAGGTTTCTACCGTGCCGTCCAAATGGGTCAGGGTCAACACGCCGGACCCTAAGAGGGCATGCGCCTTGGTGCCTTGAATTTCTATCGTTTCGGCGGCGCCGGGATAGGCTGCCGTTGTCGCCATCAAAGTCCCAACCGCACCGCTTTCCAATTCCAGCAAAGCGCCCGCCCAATCTTCGGCTTCAAGATCGTGCAAATGGGTGCGGTGCATGATGGCTTGAATAGATGCCACAGGTCCCAACAGCCAAATCGCCAGATCAAGCGTGTGGATCGCCTGAGAGATCATCACGCCTCCACCATCCCGCGTATAGGTGCCGCGGCCGGGGGCGTCGTAATAGCTTTGATCGCGCCACCATGGGATCCGCAGATCGACCGTTGCAATCTGCCCAAGGCGTCCTGCATCAATGGCGTCTTTCAAGGCAATTGATGCCTCGCGTGCGCGGTGTTGAAACACGATGCCTAAAGGAACGCCCGCAGCCTCACAGGTTTCTATAAGTGAGATAGCGGCGCTTAAATCGCGCTCAATCGGTTTTTCCATCAATATCGGTTTGCCCGCTGCCGCCAACGTTTTCACGATCTCGGCTCGCGCGTCAGGCGGCGTGGCCAGAATGACAAAATCAATCTCAGGATCTGCGGCGATTTCGTCGACATCACTGTAAGCGGCGACGCCGTGATCTGTCGCAAAAGCAGCAGTGCGGGCAGGGCCACGACCCAGAACACCTTTTAGGGTCAGCCCGGCATCAGACGCCTTAATCGCAGCCACATGCATGCCCGCGACCATTCCCAAACCAATAAGTGCAATGTTCATATCGCCCCCCTTAGGCCTCTACCATTTTGAGGCGTTGCACCACTGAGATGCAAGCTGCAATATGGGTTGAGGGCGTCGCGAGGAGACAGCAATTGGGCGAACATTTGAACGAGACTGCCGAAGCGCTTTATCAAGGGATCAAAGACCTTCCCATCGTCTCGCCGCACGGGCATTGCGACCCGTCTTGGTTCGCACACAATGAGGCCTTCGCCAATCCGGCTGAGCTTTTGGTGATCCCTGATCACTACGTCTTTCGGATGCTCTATTCGCAAGGTGTTCCGCTTGAGGCGCTTGGGGTCGGGCCGCAGGGCAAAGATGCTGATCCGCGATCGGTTTTCCGGCTTTTTTCTGCGCATTGGCATTTGTTTCTAGGCACACCGTCGCGTGGTTGGATCAACTTTGTGCTGAGCGAAACGCTTGGGATCAAAACGGTATTGTCGGAACACACTGCCGATCAAGTTTACGATCAGATCGCTGAGAAGCTGGCTGAAGATGATCATCGCCCCCGTGCGCTGTTCGATCGATTCAATATTGAGGTGCTTGCGACAACAGACGGTGCACTGGATGATCTTGCACATCATGGGGCAATCAAGGACAGCCCGTGGCAAGGGCGCGTTATCCCTACGTTCAGACCTGACGGCGTTTTGGATCCATCCGACCCGCAATTTACCCATAATCTTGCCACCCTTGAACGCCTGACGGGGTGTGATCTGACAGGTTTTGATGGATATTTGGATGCACTTCGGCAGCGTCGCACGTTTTTCAAATCAGCGGGTGCCACGGCAACCGACCATGCGATTGAGGTTGTGCATACTGAATGGCTGGCCGACCCTGACGCGCTGTATCAAAAGCTGAAAGGCGGGGAGGGGACGGCGAAAGAAGCCGAGCAGTTCTATGGCCATATGCTGATTGAAATGGCGCAGATGTCGGTTGAGGATGGGCTGACCATGCAAATCCACGGTGGTAGCAAACGTAATACCAACGCGACGCTTCTGCGCGACTTCGGGCGTGATATGGGCGCCGATATTCCGATTTCGGTGGACTGGGTAAACGGGCTTGACGCCTTGCTCAATCGGGTTGGTAATTCCAGCGCGTTTCAACTTCTGCTCTTTACGTTGGATGAAACGACATATGCCCGCGAGCTTGCCCCGATGGCGGGGCATTGGCCCTGTCTAAGGATCGGGCCGCCGTGGTGGTTTCATGACAGCGCCGCCGGTATTGCGCGATATTTTGATCAGGTTGTTGAGACCGCTGGCTACCACAATCTTGCCGGCTTCAACGATGACACACGGGCCTTTCTATCCATTCCGGCGCGCCATGATCTTTGGCGGCGTGGGGTGGCGACGCACTTGGCCGGGCAAATCGACAAAGGATATTTCGGACGCAGTGACGCTGATCATCTGTCGCGCTTGCTTGCAACCGATCTGGCGCGGGATGCTTACAGGTTGAACACCTAGATGGGTCGTATTCTTCACTTCGGATTGGGCAGTTTTGCGCGGGCGCATTTGCTTGATTACACCTCTGACGCGGGCGGATGGGATGTGGTCGGCGTCAGTCTTCGGTCGGCATCCATCCGTGATGGGCTACGGGCGCAGGGGTATGACTACACGCTGTGCGTTCAGGGGCAGGGCGATAATCGGATATCGATCCTGAGCGAAATTCTGGTTGCTCCTGAAAATCCTGAGGCTGTACTGGCCGCGATTGAGACCGCTGATATAGTGTCGCTGACCGTTACGGAAAAAGGATATCATCTGGACGCGCAGGGCCTTTTGGATATGTCGGACCCTGCGATCACATCAGACCTGAACGGGCAGGGACCAAGCACTGTGATCGGCTTTCTGGCCTTTGGTTTGGCGCGACGTACCCGTCCGCTGACCGTGCTCAGTTGTGACAACCGAACCGAGAATGGGACGGCGTTACGCAATGCCGTTCAACGGTTTGCGGAACAGGCTGGATTGACTTTGAACTGGGACATATTTCGGTTCCCCAACAGCATGGTTGATCGGATCACCCCAGCAACTACCGATGCCCTTCGCGAGACCAGTGGTGACCCGATGGCTGTTCCCACCGAAGCATTCCGCGAATGGGTGATCGAGGATAGCTTTGTAGGTGCAAAGCCCGACTGGCCCAATGTGCAATATGTGGATGACGTGGCCCCGCATGAGTTGCGCAAATTGCGGATGCTCAACGGGGCGCATTCCTTGATGGCCTACGCGGGGTTGGAAAAAGGGTTGGTCTATGTGCATGAGGCCGTGCGCGATCCGGCATTGCGCGCCCTTGTGCAAGACTTGATGGCTGGCGCAGGGGCCACTTTGCCAGATGGGCTTCAAGATCAGGTGCCTGCTTATGCGACGGCTTTGATCGAGCGGTTTGAAAACCCCGATCTGGCGCATAGGCTCGACCAGATTGCGATGGATGGAAGCCAGAAGGTGCCTTACCGATTTGTGGAAACGCTTCGCGCAAGCCCTGTGCCTGCGGTTGTTGAGGGGCTTAGGGCGTGGATCAAGTTTTGCACGGCTCAGGTGCGGGCTGGGCACGCTTTGAATGACCCCAAAGCCGATGAGATCGCGCAAGCGGTACGGTCAAATGATCCGGTTAAGGCGATGTTGGAACTTGTCGACGCGAGCGATCTGTTGCCTTTCATGCGGGCATGATTGCCCCGCGATGCTGCACGACCGCTGCGGCCAGGTCATGCCCTGCCATCAAAGCCTCTGCCTGTGATTTGCCTGAAAACAATGCACCCAGATAGCCGCCGTTAAAGCTGTCGCCGGCAGCCGTGGTATCAATCACATCCTGTGCTGCGGGATAGGTTTGTGAGATTGCTTCGCCCAATGACAACGGGCCTTCTTCGCCGCGTTTCAACGCGCCCTGACCAGACTGTGCGATGAAGCGGGCAGTCACTTGATCCGCAGTTTCCTCAAACAACAACATTTCATCGTCAATCGAAGGGAGCAAAAAGTTGGCACGGTTCCACATTTGGGTTGTGATCGAACGGGCGGTCTCGGCGCTTTCCCAAAGCTTGGGGCGGTAGTTGCTGTCATAGATCAGTCGGACAGGTGACTGCGCCAGCCAAGCGATCAGTTTCAGCCGAATGGCATCAGGCAAAATCGCCATCGAGATACCAGACAGATAGATCGCATCATAGGTAGCGAGATCGTCAAAGTTCCCATCCGCAAACATCTGACGCGCTGCGGCAGTATTGCGCCAGTAGGTAAAGCTGCGCTCTCCGTCCGGTGTGGTCGTGATCGCATAAAGTCCGGGCTGTTCGCCGGATAGCGTTGGAATAGCGGATGTGCCAAGATTCTGGCTTTCGATGAAGGTCCGAATGCGATCTGAAAACGGATCATCACCCAGACAAGTGACGTAATCGACTTCCAGATCGGGGGCTGTGCGGTGCAGATAGATTGCGGTGTTCAATGTGTCTCCGGCGACACCGATTTGGGTGGTGTCATTGGCCAAGGACAGTTCAATCATGGCTTCGCCGATGCAGGCAATTCGTGTCATTTCTGTTCTCGTTTCCAAATGATAAGTCCAGCGGCCATGATGACGAAAGCGCCCATGATGGTGCCGCCATCAGGAACCGTACCAAATACAAAATACCCCGAAATGGCGACGTAGATCAGGAAGGAATAGGTGAAAGGCATCAACTGGTTTGCGGTTCCAAACCGATGCGCGTTGGTGAGTAACTGATGGCCCGCCCAGCCAAACACACCAAGGCTGATCAGGGTGAGCGCACCGACAAAGGTTTCGGGCTGTGCCCAAGTCCAAAGCGCAAACGGTAGCAAAGCAGATGTGCCAACAAGCCCCATGTAGAACTGCATCGTATCAACCGCGACAATGCCGGAAAGCTTGCGGGTTTGGATCGAATAAAGCGCAAGTGCTGTGGCGTTATAGACGATCATCAGCATTGCGGGATGAAACGTCTGCCCGAAAGGGCGTACCACAATCAAGACGCCCACGAAGCCCAGCAAAATGGCGCCCCATCGCCAAGGGCCAACGTCCTCGCCCAGTAGAAAAACAGTCAGGAAGCAAACAATCACAGGGCTTGAAAACATGATCGCGGAGACGACAGTCAGTGGTAAAAACTGTAGTGCATAAAAGTTCGACAGCGTGGCCGACACCAACAACAGGGATCGACTGACAACCGCCCAAAGGTGGTCTGTCTTGAAGCGCTCCACGTCAAACCCGCCTTTTGCAATCATACCGGTCGAGATCACGAAGTGACCAGCATAGCGCATGAAGGCGAGTTGAAACGCAGGTATTCCTGCCACCGCCAACCATTTCGCGCCCGTGTCCACCAAAGAAAACAAAAACCACGCCCCAAGCATCAATATGATGCCGAGGCGCGGCAGATCCGCGTTGGACTGGGCGGAAACGGCCACTTGTTAGCCTTTGAACCGCTTGGCATAGAAGTCGACCATCTGGCTGACCATGTCATCTCCTTGGCCAGCGTCGCGGGCCTCGGTCAAAGCCGTCAAAGTGCCTTTGGACATTATGCTGTCGATGCCAGCATCTTCGGCCATGCGCGCGTAGTAACCCACATCTTTTGCGGCGTTCTTGATGGCAAAGGCCAGCATGGACGGGTCTTGATCGACACCGTAAGCTTTGACGAAATCCATCATGCCTGAGTGCAGCGGCCCAGCGGACATGACATCATATAGCTGCCCACGGTCTACACCTGCCACATCAGCCATCGCAAAGGCTTCGGCCATCGCGTTGGCTACGGTCATCCCAAAGAAGTTGTTGATCAGTTTGATCGTATGGCCGGACCCAATTGCGCCCAAGTGAAAGACGTTTTCGCCCAAGTCTTTCAGCACCGGTTCAACCGCATCAAAGGCAGCTTTATCGCCAGAAGCCATGATGTTCAAAAGTCCGTCTTTGGCATGCTGCGGTGTGCGTCCCAGCGGAGCATCAAGATAGTTACCACCTGCCGCTGCGACTTCGCCCGCCAATGTGCGGCTGCTGCCAGGAAGTGAGGTGCCAAAATCCACAACCGTGGCCCCACTGCGCAGGCCCGCCATGACGCCATCTGCGCCGCGCATCCGCGCCTCAACGTGATCGGACGTTCCCATGCAAAGCATGACAATGTCACTGGCCTCGGCCACTGATCTCGCGTCGGCGGCTTCCGTTGCACCACGCCCGATGGCGGCATCGAGATAAGTGCGGTCCCGATTGCCAAGAACGGTCAAGTCGTAATCCAGATCTTGGAGGCGGCCTGCCATTGCGCCGCCCATAAGCCCGAGGCCGATAAAACCGATTGAGGGTTTGGTCATAGTCTTTCCTTTCAAGTCATGTCTTTGGTGATGCGTGCATCTGTGTGATGTTAGCTGTTTCGGTAAGCTGGCATTCTATATCCTGTGCGACGCCAAGCGTTCGGGTCGCATCTGCGACATCGATCAGGGGCGTAGCGCCATCCATCACGGCCAGAAAATGATCAAGCTGCGCCTCAAGCGGCGGCTTTGAATTTTGGCTTTTGGGCAATGCAACCTGTTGCGCTGGCGTTCCCCAATCGGTGCCTTTCCAAAGGGTCATCGACGGAAAGCTGATCGCGCCCTTGGTGCCGGTGATCCACATCATGTCTTGATCTGTGGTCCCGATGTTCGGGTTCTCCCCGATGCCTGCCTCAAACCCCCAGGGCGAGGGCGCGGTATCTGCAAAACTGATGGTGCCGGTCGCACCGTTTTCAAAACCGAGGGCAATCGCACCGCTTTCTATCCGGTCGCTGCCGCGTCGAGATATTCCTTTCAAGGCAACCGCCTGCCCGATCTCGCCCACGCAAAAGCGGAGCAGGTCAATGTCGTGCACCAAGTTGATCATGACAGGGCTGCCACCTGCGGTCCGCCAGTTGCCGTCAAAATATGCATCCGGTTTGCGCATCGCCCAGATCAAAGACACCGTGACCACATCCCCGATCAGCCCATCTGCAATGCAGGCTTTCAATTGCTGTACGCATGCATGGTAGCGGCGGTGGTGTCCGACCAGCGATTGCACAGAACTGGTCTTTAGGGCCGCTTCCAGATCACGTGCATCTTTCAGATGACCGGCGACCGGCTTCTCAATCAGCATGTGCCAACCGCGCCTTGCGGCTTCAGCCCCGTGGGCCGCGTGCAAATGTGTGGGTGTCGCAATGATGACGCCATCCACCGGCACATCCACGTCTGCCATCGAGGCAAAACGCTGAGCATCAGTTTCAATGGACAAATCGGGATCCGCAAGACCCACAAGCAGGCAGTCTTGATGGGCCTTTACAGCCTCTACATGACGTATGCCAATCAGCCCGCCCCCAACGACCAAAACCCGTTTCACATGACCGCCCCGATTTGCCAGGGCACGAATTCATAGTCGCCAAGTCCCTGCTCTTCGGATTTGGTTTGCTCTCCCGAGGCCACGCGCAGAAACATCTCGTAAATCTCGCGGCCTTTATCTTCTAGGCTCACGCCCTTGGACAGGATTTCACCTGCGTCGATGTCCATGTCCTCAACCATACGGGTTGCCATTTCGGAATTGGTTGCGATCTTGACAGTTGGCGCAGGTTTAGACCCAAAGGCCGATCCGCGCCCTGTGGTGAAACAGACCAAGTTGCAGCCGCCTGCGATCTGCCCAGTGACAGAGGCCGGATCATAACCGGGGCTGTCCATAAAGATGAAGCCGCGCGCGGTGACAGGTTCTGCGTATTTGTAGACCCCAGTCAAAGGCGTTGTGCCGCCCTTGGCTGACGCCCCGAGCGATTTTTCCAAGATGGTCGTCAGCCCGCCCTTTTTGTTGCCGGGCGAGGGGTTGTTATCCATCGAGCCTTTGTTGCGCGCTGTATAGTCTTCCCACCACTTGATTAGACCGATTAGCTTGTCGCCGGTGGCTTGATCTACTGCGCGACGGGTGAGCAAGTGTTCAGCGCCGTAGATCTCGGGTGTTTCGGCCAGAACGCCGGTGGCACCTTGCGCCGTTAGCAAATCACAGGCGTAGCCCAATGCTGGGTTTGCAGTAACCCCGGACCACGCGTCTGACCCACCGCATTGCAGGGCGACCATGAGTTCTGACACAGGGCACTCGGTCCGTTTGGCTTCATTGGCGATTGGCAGCATGGCTTCGATCTTGGAAATCCCAAGCTCGACCGTGCGCCGCAATCCGGCGACGTTCTGGATGTTCATGGTCTGAAAGGTAGGGCCTTGTTTAAGACCATAGGCCTCAAGCAACCAATCGATCTGGTTCATCTCGCAGCCAAGGCCAACCATCAAAACGGCGGCATGGTTGGGGTGCTTGGCATAGCCCCACATGACGCGTTGAAGGGCCTCAAACCCGTCGCCATCACCGGCCATGCCGCAGCCCGTCCCATGCACAAAAGCGGCAACGCCATCGACGTTAGGATAGTCGGCCAAAACCTCTGGCGTAAAGTGGTCCGCAATCATACGCGCGGCGGTGGCTGAACAATTCACGCTCGTTACAATCGCGATGTAGTTGCGCGTGCCAACGCGGCCTGTATCGCGGCGATATCCCATAAACGTGTCGACAGTTTCAGCAGGGGTTACAGGGCGCAGATCGGTTGAAAACTCATAGGCCGTATCGGTGTTACGGAATTCGACATTATGGGTGTGCACATGATCGCCCGGCGCAATATCTTCAGATGCATACCCAATCAGTTGGGAGTACTTTAGCACTGGATCACCAGTTTTCATCGCGACGGTAGCGACCTTGTGACCGGACGGGATCAGCGCATTGGTTGAGACGTCTTCAATGGCAACCCCGACCTCAAGGCTGCGCGTGGCGGTAACGACCGTATCGGCGCGGTCAAGACGGACAAAATCCATGTGGTGCTCTTTCGATCAAAAGACGTCAGGCGCAAAATGGCGCGTCAGAGGTCCAGCGGTGAATGTCGATATGCGGGGTCTGCGATAGTCGTGCGCGGGCGTCTTCCCACTGGGTCTTGCAGGCTTTCCAATCGCGCAGCTCGGTTTCGGGGTTGGCCTTGGACCGCACAACGAAGTCCGGAAAATGGGCGCGGCCCGTCGGCTGTCCGGTGGCGTTGTAGCGGATGTCAAACGACCAGCGAAATCCGTCTGTTTTGTTGGTCAACGAGGCATGCGGGGTCAGTGGATGAAACAACACGGCACCGCCTGCTTTAACAGGCAAAGGGATCGCGCCCGCTTCATCAATGAATCCATCCGCAATCCCCGTTTGCGTGCGGGCGCAGTGCGGCAGGATATCTTGGTCTGCAGTTTGCGGTTGTACTTGCAAGCACCCGTTGTCCAAGGTTGCGTCGGTGACAGCAATCCAGACGGTGACCATATCGGTCTGGTCAGCTTCTTCCAAGGCGACGGCGCGATCCTGATGCCAGTCCGTCGCGGTGATATGGGCGCGGATTTCGTTATTGTCCAATTCAGTGGCGGGCGGCTTTAGGCGGACATGCTGGATGGGATTGCTGGTAAGCTCAGGGCCAATCAACTGTTCGACCGCGTCCAGCAACGGTTCCGCGCGTAGCATCTCAAAGACTGCGGGTCCGATGTGAAACGGCGTGTCCGCGTAGATGCGATCGCCGGGCAATGATATGTCCAAAGGCTGGAAGTAGTCACAGCCTGCGTGGTAGGCGCTTAGCAGTTTGCCCCAAAAGTCCAACCCGTCTGGCGGGGTCGTGACCAAACCATCTTTGAACCAACCCTCATACAGCCCGTCCAGAAGGGTCGTATATTCATCGCGCACGTCCGCCATGATTGAAGACGGAATGATGTCTGGAACAACCAGATACCCTTCCGTCTCAAACTGATGAATTTGCGCTTGGGTCAGCATGCCAATCGGTTCCTTACAGCAGCAGTGCGATAATGTTTGGCCAGATCAACAATACGGACAAAGCCAAAAGTTGGATGCCGATAAAAGGCAAGAAGCCCTTGAAGATATCCGTCAAGCTGATGTGCGGAGGGGCCACCGATTTCAGATAGAACGCGGCGGGCCCAAACGGCGGCGACAGGAAACTGACCTGCATGTTCATACAGAACACCACCCCGAACCAGATCGCGACATGTTGCGGTTCCAGCTGGCCGATGAACCCGATTTCCTCAATCGGCAAACGCAGCACGATGGGCAGGAAGACCGGAATGATCAAAAGCACGATCCCGACCCAATCCATAAAGGCGCCCATGAACAGCAAGATCACCATCATCGTGAGGATCACCATCATGGTCGGAAGCTCTTTGCCAACGATTAGATCAGCCACATACTGCGGACCGCCAGCAATGGTATAGGCCCCCGCAAGCGAAGCCGCGCCGATGGTCACCCAGATGATTGTGCCAGTGGATTTAAGCGTGCGCAGCAGGCTGTCCCAAACCAATTCAAAAGAGCCTTCACCGCGTAGGATTGCGATGATCAGAACGGCGAATGCGCCCATGCCAGCGGCCTCGGTGATGCCGGTGATACCACCGTAGATCGACCCCATAACAACGCCGATCACGACCATAGGGGCCACAAGGCCTTTGCCCATGTCCCAGCCTATTTTGGCGCGGTCTTTGCCGAAAACGAAAAAGATCAGCAACAAGGAGACGACGATGTAGCCAATGTACCAAGGGATGTAGTCTGCGGTGCCGTAGCGGGCCAGATCGCCGCCGCTTGCGGCGGCTTCGGCGTTTGATCCGGAAAGTTCAAAGAACGCAGTACGGACCAAAAGAGCTGTCGCAAAGCCAGCCACAACGATCGCCATAAACGCACCAAACAGCATCCGCTTTTCTGCACGTGGCGGATCGTTCGGATCTTCCTCTGGCAAAGGCGCATCTTCTGGCCGCAATGTAGTGCGGATGATGATGTAGATGATGATCATTGAGGCCAGCATAAACCCAGGCACAAACGACGCAGTGAACAGAGCCTTGATCGAGGTCTCAGTGATCAGGCCATAGATGATCAAAACGATCGATGGTGGGATCATGGTGCCAAGCGAGCCCGACGCACAGATCACACCAATGGCAAGGTTCTGGTTGTACCCAAGTCGTAGCATCTGGGGCAGAGCGATCAGCCCCAAAAGAACCACTTCGCCGCCAATGATCCCTGACATCGCGGCCATAATCACAGCCATGATCGAGGTCACAATCGCGATGCCACCACGGGTGCGCGACAGCCAGACATTCAGAGACGAATACATGTCCTTAGCAATGCCGGACCGTTCCAGCAGGGACGCCATGAAGATGAACAGCGGCACCGATATAAGAACATAGTCCGTTAAGAGCCCATATATCTTTTGGGCTAAAATATAGAGCGGTCCAGTTCCCGGCCTCCCTGTTAGAATGCCATCGCCGAAGGAAAACGGGTTGGCCAAAAGTTGGGGTTCGAACTTCATGATCAAGACCAAAACGGCCAGCGATGCAGAGGCAAACCCAAGCGGCATGCCAATAGCCAGCAAGATGATCAGCGCGACCATCAAGACCAGTGAGATTGTTCCGATATCCATTAGTCTTGCCCCACTGCGCGTTTCAGCATTTCAATTTCTTCTTCGTCCGGCTCGTCGGTGTGAATGACGGGCGCTTTGTTCCAATCCGAGAACAGATTCAACACGGCCTGAATGGCGACTAGCGTGATCACGATCAGCACCATCGGTTGCAACGTTGCAGGGATCGGCGGGTTAAAGGCGGACCCGTAAAGCTCCCACTTATACAGCTTGTTGACGAAGACCTGTTTGTAGCTGCCGTAGACCAGAAAGAAGGCAAAGAGCACGATCAGCAAGGTTGAGATCACATCAAAGACCCGTTGAAGCCATCGCGGCACTGCATCGTAGAGCAAAAATATTCGGATATGGCTGCGTTGCTGCATGGCGTAAAAGCCGGATGTCAGGAACACAAAGCTCGCAAACCAAAGGGTCATTTCGTTGGCCCATTCGGTTGGAGCCTCGACAACGTAGCGCAAGAACACTTCGTAGAGCATCACAATGGTCATGATCGCGATCATCATCATGGTGACACGGCCAATGAACAGGGCCACTTGGTCACTGCGGCTGGCTCCTTCGTATTCGATCCCGTGCGGGATCACAGTGCGGGACCCAATGACCAGTAGGATTGGCGTCAGGATCAAGGCGAGCATATCAAGCACATCGATATGTCCACCAAAAATACCTGCCATGTTGGGGGTCACATCCGCGCGCAGATAGATTGCCTCTACCTGACCGCGTAGCGATTCAGAGGTGTAGGGAATCCAATCGAGCAAAAAGGCAGGTAGATGCCAGACGACCCAGCTCATCGTTGCCACAAAGGCCACGGGGATCGCCCATTGAATAAAACCATTCTTTGATTTTTGCACTGTGGTTACCCTTCGTGTTTAGGCTGCGATTGAAAAGTGTTTGATGAACTCTAGGTCCGGCTCTGCGCCAATGCCGAAACCTTTCGGGATAGATACACGACCCTTGTTCGCTTTCACTTGGCCCTGAATGTCCAAAGGCTCGGCCAACAGATCGTCGCGGAATTTGTTGTCGGTGGTGTCGAATTCTAGCATCGGCTCCCAAGGGCGGAGACCACCAGGCAAGGGCGGCATCGCGGCCAAAAGCTGTAGGTTGGTGGCCACGGCAATGGCGCTGCCCCAGACATGGTTGATGACGGGGGTGAAGTGGGCATGACATAGGGCGAGCACGCGCAAGTACTCAGAAACACCGCCAAGCGCGCAAACTTCGGGCTGTGCAATGTCGAGACCACGGTTTTCAAGGATGCTGCGCCAGCCCCAACGATTGAACTCGGCTTCACCACCGGAAATGTTCACGGTCAAGCCAGCACGCAATTCGCGGTAGCCATCTAGATCTTCAGGGGCGATCGGCTCTTCGAACCAATAGGCGTCCAGCTCTTCCAAAGCGCGGCCAACGTAGAAGGCGTCAGAGGTTGTGTAGCAATGGTTGGCATCGACCATAAATTTGAAGTCCTCACCAACACCACGACGCACGGCCTCGCAAAGTTGAACATCCGGCTTGGGGCCAAAGCCCACCTTCATCTTGGTAGCGGTAAAGCCCATGTCCTTGATCGCGGCGGCCTCGTCTTCAAAGCGGGCGGCCAGATTAGAAACAGGTTCATCGCGCAGCATCATGCCATAACCGTAGCAGGGCACGTCGACGCGGTGGGCGCCGCCGATCATCTTGTGCAAAGGCAGTTCAGCCACCTTGCCCGCGATATCCCAAAGCGCAATATCAACGCCAGACAGTGACTGCATCGGCATGCCCTTTTGTCCATGATCTCGCAGAAGGTTGTAAACCTTGTGCCAAATCACGTCCCGATCGATCGGGTCCATCCCCAGCACCATCGGCTGGATAACCTGTTCAACGATTGTCTTGTTGGCGATGGCCACATTTCCGGGGCCAAAACACTCGCCCCAACCGGTCACGCCTTCATCGGTTTGAACTTCAACCAGATGGGCGGATCGCTTGGCATAGTACTGCTGCGAATACCCCAAAACCTCGGGCATATCGTACTGCAATACATGACTGATAATGCGCGTGATTTTCATAAGAAGCAGGGGCCTAGAGGTAAAACGGCAAGGCCATGTGAAACAGCCTTGCCGTGTATCGTCAGATCAGCAATGGAGTGCTGATTACTTCATTGCGCCCATGTCTTTCAGGAAGCTGATGTGGCTTTCCAAAAGGGCTTTGGCTTCAGGTGTCGTCGCGAATTCAACCCAACCAGTTTGAACAGCGTCGCGGTATTTTGCCAGCTCTTCAGGGGACCATTCGTACATGTTGATGCCTTTGGCGGCCAAGTCTTTGGCGGTTTGGGCGTTTTGTACTTCGTTGATGGTCGCGTTGTGCAGCGCAAGGCTGTCCATTGCAACTTCCATGATTTTCTTATGGTGGGCAGGCATTGCGTCCCAGATATCCTTGCGGCAGGCAAGGTGGTCAGCAGGCATCGAGTGGAAGCCCGGGAAGTTGGTGTGCTCGGCGATGTCATAAAGACCAAGACCCACGTTGTTGGTCAGGTTGGCCGCGTCTGCACCGTCGATGATGCCTGTTTCCAGAGCGGTAAAGATTTCGTTGAAATCCATAACGATCGGGGAGGCGCCCATAGCTGCAAAGACCTTTGTGGCCAAGCCGGGAGGGGAGCGGAACTTCCAGTCTTTGAAGTCTTCAACGTTCCGGATCGGTTTGGTCGATGCCAGCGATTCAGGGCCAGGGATCCACCAGCCGATGAATTCCATGTCGTAGCCGTTGTACAGTTCGTTCAAAGCAGAGCGCCCGTCACCGTGCAGCAACCATGCCATTTGCTGGTATGGGTTCTGGTAGCCACCCATGAGGTC
>CAZWSE010000034.1:0-33696 GCA_964636575.1 uncultured Sulfitobacter sp.
TATGGCGGACAGACAGGGATTCGAACCCTGGAGACGGTCTCCCGCCTACACACTTTCCAGGCGTGCGCCTTCGACCACTCGGCCACCTGTCCGTGGGGGGACGTTTAGGCAATATCGGTGTCGGGATCAATCCCTGTTGCTCAGGATATTTCAGTGTGGTGTTTGGGCCGACAAAGGTTCTAGAAAGGCACCCAAACACCCGCGCTGGTCATAGGGCCGTTTACAAACTGCCCGCGCGTTTTGGTCGCTGCCAAATCCTAAGAAATCGTGCCGGTATACATTGGCATACATTGGATGCATGCGGTAAGAGACGCCAAATCACATCTCAGGAGATTCTCATGTCCGATATTATTTACACAAAAGTTGACGAAGCCCCCGAACTCGCCTCGGCCTCGTTTCTGCCGATCATTCAGAAATTCGCCGCAGCGGCGGGTGTATCTGTCGGGACAAAAGATATCAGCCTTGCGGGCCGTATTCTGGCGGCCTTCCCGGATCACCTGACGGCTGACCAGCGCCAATCAGACGATCTGGCCGAACTGGGTCGTTTGGTGAAAACGGCTGAGGCGAACGTGATCAAACTGCCAAACATCTCGGCCTCTGTGCCGCAACTGGTTGAAGCCATCAAAGAACTGCAAAGCCAAGGCTACGCTTTGCCGGATTATCCAGAAGCGCCTGAAACAGACGCTGAAAAGGCCGTGCGGGCCACCTATGACGGGTTGAAAGGTTCCGCCGTGAACCCCGTTTTGCGCGAAGGCAACTCTGACCGTCGTGCTGCGAAAGCCGTCAAAAGCTACGCCCAAAGCAACCCGCACCGCATGGGTGACTGGACCGCTGACAGCAAAACGCATGTTTCGTCCATGTCCGGCAACGATTTCTTCTCGAACGAGGTCTCGGCCACCTTGGGCAAAGAAAGCACCGCCAAAATCGTGCTCACCACCGACGCAGGTGACACCGTGTTGAAAGAGGGCATCGCTTACCCCGCAGGCACCGTCGTTGACGCAACCTTCATGAGCGCGGCCGCCCTGCAAAGCTTCCTCGCTGATGAAATCGAAAAGACCAAAGCCGATGGCACGCTGTTCTCGCTGCACATGAAAGCCACGATGATGAAGGTCTCCGACCCGATCATCTTCGGCCACGCGGTCAAAGCCTTCCTTGCGCCTGTGTTCGAAAAGCACGGCGATGCAATGGAGGCGCTTGGGGTAAACCCGAACCAAGGTCTCGGTGCGCTTTTGGAACGGGTCGAAGGCAATGCGGCGATCATGGCAGATATTGAGGCCACAATGGCCGCGCGCCCGCCCATGTATATGGTCGATTCCGACAAGGGCATCACCAACCTGCACGTCTCATCTGATGTGATCATCGACGCATCCATGCCCGCGCTTATTCGGGCAGGGGGCAAAGGCTGGGGGCCAGACGGCAAAGAATCCGATGCCAACTGCGTCATCCCGGACAATTCTTATGCGCCTGTCTATGACGAGACGATCAATTTCTTCAAAGAGAACGGTAAACTTGATCCAGCCACCGCTGGCACGGTCCAGAACATCGGCCTGATGGCGCAGAAGGCAGAAGAATACGGGTCGCACCCAACGACCTTTGAAATCCCGCAGGCGGGCACAGTCAAGATGATCCTCGATGACGGCACGGTGTTGCACACGCACAGCGTTGAAAAAGGTGACATCTGGCGGTCGGCCTCGGCACGCAAAGCGCCGATTGAAGATTGGGTGAACCTCGCCATTTCGCGGCAAAAGGCAGAAGGCTGCCGCGCGATTTTCTGGCTGGATGCAGGTCGCGCTCACGATGCGGAGCTTATCTCTTACGTCAAACCAATCCTTGCCGCCCAAGGCGTCGAAGACAAGTTTGAGATCATGGCCCCCCGCGAAGCCACACGCGCCTCGCTTGAGACAATCACCAAAGGTGAAAACACAATCGCCATCACAGGCAACGTGCTGCGGGACTACCTGACCGATCTGTTCCCGATTCTAGAGCTCGCAACCTCGGCCAAGATGCTCTCAATCGTCAAACTGATGCAAGGCGGCGGCTTGTTTGAGACAGGTGCGGGTGGTTCCGCGCCGAAACACGTTCAGCAGCTGGAAGAAGAAAACCACTTGCGGTGGGACAGTCTGGGTGAGTTTTGTGCCTTGGGCGAAAGCCTGACCTTCCTTGCCGACAGCAAAGGCAACGAAAAGGCCCGGATCCTTGGCGATGCGGTTGATGCCGCCACGCAAGGCATCTTGGACAACAACAAATCCCCATCGCGCAAAGTTGGTGAGCCTGATAACCGAGACAGCCACTACTGGTTCGCACGCTACTGGGCAGAAGCATTGGCAGCTCAGTCCAAAGATGCTGATCTGGCCGCACATTTCGCACCCATCGCCGAAGCCTTGGCATCGGGTGAGACCGCGATCCTGTCGGAACTGGCCGCAGCGCAAGGCCCCAAGGCTGACTTGGGCGGATACTACCGCACCGACGACGCCAAAACTGCCGCAGTCATGCGCCCGTCCGCGACGCTCAACGCGATCATGGGCTAAAAGCTCTCAACAGACCGCGCTTTGCCAACCAAGGCGCGGTCTGACCCAACATCCAAGCATTACTTCATCGCGTCCAAGCCCAGCGCGTCGGACATGGTGTAGGCCCCCATGCCGCCATCAATGGGGATGTCAGTGCCCTTGATCCAATGGCTGTCCGGCGACAACACAAAAGCCGCAACCGCTGCAATTTCCTCAGGCCGCCCAGCGCGCCCCGCACGGGCGAGGTTTTTGGTCACTTTATCGCCAAAGGCCTGCTTGAAATCATCCAAGATGCCAGTTGATACCGCCGCAGGGCTTAGGGAATTGACCCGCAGATCACGCTGCGCCAATTCCTCGGACATAGCAGCCGTCCATAGCAAAACCGCTTCTTTCGTCAGGTTATAGCATCGGGTCGCATCAATGCCTTCAGAGGCCACAAAATCAGCAGCCCCTGCAAGCCCACCCACCTGACCAAGGCGCAACACCTGATCGAGATTATCCCGCCAGCCATGCCCCGCGCGGGATGCCATGTTGACCACAGAAGCCCCCGCCGCCAAATGCGGCAGCATGGCTTGGGTGAATGCCCGCGTTCCAAGGAAGTTGACCTGCACAACAGGCACCTCCAACCGCTCACGGGGCGGCAAACCTGCATTGTTGCACAACCCATCCAGCGGGACATCCACCTGAGACACCGCCTCAGCAATGGCATCGTCAGAGCTTAGATCCAAAGGAATGAACCGGTCCACATTGGTATCGGTCGGTTGAATATCAAACCCGATGACGCGATGGCCTTCTTCGGTCAATATCCGCGCAAGCTCGGCACCGATGCCACTGGCAACACCTGTCACAGCATAGGTTCTGGTCATATCGCTCCCCCCGATCGTCTGCGGCAAACTCAAGACCTAGCGAATGCGGGCCTCGGTCTTGCGATCAAAAAGCATTGTCTGACCGGTGGCAACCTTCAGGCCGACGGTTGCCCCTTCCTTTGACCGCACATCGCCGCGTTCCTCGACAATAACCTTGGTGCCAGAGGGGGACAGCAAGTGCGTATAAGACACGCCACCCAAAGCTTCGGCCAGATCAACGGTGTGGGTTTTGCCTTTAGGGTCGATTTCCAAATGCTCGGGGCGGACACCAACAAAGACGTCCGTGCCCTTGGGCGGCACCGTGCCCGTGACCTTCAACGCAGCCGACATATCGCCGACGTCGATGGTCTTGCCGTTCGACGTGCCCTCAATAAAGTTCATTGCAGGGGAGCCAATGAAACCGGCGACAAACTTGTTGTCAGGATCACGGTACAGATCCAGCGGTGCACCAACCTGTTCGATCACGCCTTGGCGCAGGACCACGATCTTGTCGGCAAGGGTCATGGCCTCGACCTGATCATGGGTCACATAGATCATGGTGGCGCCGATCTCTTTGTGCAAACGGGCGATCTCGACCCGCATCTCGACACGCAATTCGGCATCAAGGTTGGACAAAGGCTCATCAAACAAAAAGACCTCAGGCCCGCGGACAATGGCGCGCCCGATGGAGACCCTTTGACGTTGACCGCCAGACAGGGCAGCAGGCTTGCGGTCCAGATAGTCTTCCAGCTTTAGAATACGGGTGGCCTCGCCGACCTTTTCTTTAATCTCGGCTTTGGGATGGCCATTCATCTTCAAGCCAAAGCCCATGTTATCGCGGACGGTCATATGCGGATAAAGGGCATAGGTCTGAAACACCATCGCGACACCGCGCTCGGACGGGTCCATCGTGGTCACATCGCGCGCGCCGATCCGGATAGAGCCTTCGGTGGTTTCTTCCAATCCCGCAACCATGCGCAACAAGGTCGATTTCCCGCAGCCGGAGGGGCCAACAAAGACACAAAACTCACCATCTTCGATTTCAAGATCGATGCCGTGGATCACCTGAACAGAGCTGTACCGCTTGATTACATCTTTTAAGACAACGCCTGACATCTGCGGGCTCCTTTTGGGGTTCGGGTTAGGGCGCTTGCCACGATTGGGCTTCGGAACCGATCTTGGCTGCACAGTCCAACAGGGCGGGGCGGAAGGCACTTAGCCCTTCAAGGTCATGACGATTGGTCGAGGTCGCAACCGACAAAGCCCCCACAACGCGGTTTGATGGGGTCAGAATGGGGGCGGCGATGCTGATGATCCCCTGATCATGTTCCTCGCGGTCAAAGGCCACGCCCTCACGGTGGATCGCATCAAGCTCGGTCTTCAACGCTTGGGGCGAGGTATGGGTCGCGGGGGTGTACTTCATATAGGCTTGCTGTTGCAGGGCCTGATCGCGCTCACCACAGGGCAAAAACGCCAAGATCGCTTTGCCAACGCCGGTGCAATAGGCCGGGGCGACCTGTCCGGCGCGGGCGAGGGTGGCGAACTGTGTGTTTGCTTGGCGCTTGTCGATGAAAACAACCTGCCCGTTGTCGATCTGGGCAAGGTGAATGGCCTCATTAATCGTTTCGGCCATGGCGTCGATATGGGGGCGGGCGATCGGGGCCAATGAGGCTTGCGCCCAAGCGGAATGGGCCAGTTTGACCAGCCGTATGCCAGGGGCATAGGTCCGGTGCTCGGCGTCGTAGCTTAGCATGCCTTGGTTGGTCAGGGTTTGCAAAAACCGGTACAAGGTCGGTTTGGGAAAGTCAGAGGTTTCCAAAAGCTCGCGCAGGCGCACAGGGCGGCCGATTGCAGTGACTTGTTCCAAGACACTCAGTGCTTTTCCAACTGTGCCGTCACCGGTCACAACACCCATCGACTCTCTCCCCAATCCTTTGCATCCTCTGCTCCGACACGGCGGTTCTTGGTCTTAACCCAAAGGCGCTGCTGCCGACTGTTGACAAGGCTAACCGCTTTGACGTTTAGTATCAATATTCAATACTTAGTTTCATATAATGAGACAAGTCATCCGACGGAAGCACTAGGGAGGACACCATGCATTCCATTCTCAAGACGTCGCTCGCGGCGTTGGCTGTTGCTGGGGTAACGGCAACAACTGCATTTGCGGACGGCCATCAGCTGTCTGGCGATTTGACCATCACATCTGACATGTCCAACCCTGCGCCCCGCGCAGTGATGGAAGGTCTCGTTGCAGGGTTTCAAGAACTGCACCCTGAGATGAACATTGAGCTTACAATCGTGGACCGCGAAGCGTGGAAAACCCAAATCCGCAACGCGCTCGGTGCCAATGCGCCGGACGTTGTGAACTGGTATGCTGCCAACCGGATGGGTCCTTATGTTGAGGCCGGATTGTTTGAGGACATCTCCGATATGTATGCCAACGGCGACCTGCCGGGCTTGGATGCGGTTAAGGGTGCAATGACGCTCGATGGCAAACAGTGGGGCGTGCCGTACACGTATTACCAGTGGGGCATCTACTACCGCGAAGACATCTTCAAAGAGCTTGGCCTGACCGAGCCTGCGACCTTCGACGAAGAACTTGCCAACTGCGAAAAAATCGTTGCCTCCGGTCGTGCGTGCTACGCCATCGGAACCAAGTTCCTTTGGACCGCTGGCGGCTGGTTCGATTATCTGAACATGCGGACCAACGGGTTTGATTTCCACATGGCATTGGCCCGTGGCGAAGTTGAATGGACTGACCCCAAAGTACGTGAAACCTTCGCCAACTGGCGCAAGATCATCGACATGGGCGGCTACATCGCGGATCACCAGTCATATAGCTGGCAAGAAGCCTTGAACTTCATGACCGATGGCGAAGCAACAGCCTACCTGATCGGGAACTTCGCGGTGGCGCCCATGCGTGATGCTGGGCTGACCGACGACCAGATCGATTTCTACCAGTTCCCGACCATCGCGGATGTGCCGCAGGGTGAAGACGCCCCGACAGACACGTTCCACATCCCGTCCGGTGCCAAGAACAAAGACAACGCGCGTGCGTTCTTGCAGTATGTGACCTCAGCCGAGGTGCAGACTAAGATCAACTCCGGCGACGCATTGGGTCAGCTTCCTGTGAACGCTGCCTCCAGTGTTGATGCGGATGAATTTCTTGAGCAAGGCTTCAAGATGCTGTCGACAAACGCCCAAGGCGGCGTGGCGCAGTTCTTTGACCGCGATTTCCCTGCTGAAATGGCAAGCGTCGGCATGGAAGGCTTGCAAGAGTTCATGGTCTTCCCCGACAACCTTGACGACATCCTAGAGCGCCTCGAAGACGCGCGTCAGCGGATCTACAAGTAAGCACATCAAAGCGCCTTCTGCCCCAACTTCGGGCAGGGGGCGCATCCCACCCCGCGGGAAACATATCCGCAAACCGCGCCTGTCGGTTTTCGCATGTGTTCCTCTTTGGAAAGCCAAGACATGTCATCGCTCCAGACAGATGCACCGACCACCACACGCGGCTGGTACAAGCGCAACGAAATCGCGATCACACCGTGGTTGTTCCTGCTGCCCGCGATGCTGTTCTTCGCGTTCTATGTGATCATCCCCATCGGGCAAAGCTTCTGGATCAGTTTCCACGAATGGGACGGCTTGGGCGAAAAAACCTACGTGGGCACCGCCAACTACGAACGGCTTCTCGGGATCGGAGATCAAAAGATCGACCGCAAGTTTGAAACCTCGTTCTGGAATAACGTCAAATGGCTGTTCCTGTACCTGCTGGCGATCCCGGGCGGGCTGTTCATAGCCCTATTCCTCAACCAAACGGTACGCGGGATACGGATTTACAAATCCTTGTTCTTCTTCCCCTTCGTGATCTCTCAGGTGGTGGTGGGGCTGGTGTTCTCATGGTTCTACCTGCCACGCGAAGGGCTGCTGAACGCGATCCTTGCGGTCTTCGGGGCAGGGCCGGTCAACATCCTCGGTGACCCCACAATGGCCACCTACGGCATCATCGCCGCAGGGCTTTGGCCACAAACGGCATACTGTATGATCCTCTATCTCACAGGCCTCAACGCGGTTGATCCAGAACAGGTCGAAGCCGCGCGGCTCGATGGGGCAAAAGGCTGGCGCATGCTCTGGTACGTGATCCTGCCGCAACTCAAACCGGCGACCTTCATTGCCTTCGTGGTCACCATAATCGGGGCGCTGCGGTCGTTCGATCTGATCAGCGTGATGACCAACGGCGGCCCATTCGGGTCCACGCGGGTGCTCTCGTTCTACATGTTTGAGGAATCGCTTTCCGAATTCGGGTTCCGCATGGGCTACGGATCAGCCATCGCGGTGGTGCTTTTCTTCATCATGCTCGGGTTCATCGTCTACTTCCTCTATTCGATGTGGCGGGATGAGCGGGGGGCGCACTGATGTTTCCCAAACCCATCGAACAACAATCGCGCAGCTGGCAACTGACCTACCAAGCGATCCTGCCTATAGCGCTGATCATGTGGTTGCTGCCCCTGATCGCGGTGGCGCTCTTTTCAATCAAACCCGACGCAGATTTCACCAACGGCAACTATTGGGGCTGGCCATCGAGCTTTGAAGGCTTCGCGAACTACGGCAAGGTCTTCTTCGCCTCCAACATGCCGCGCTATTTGCTGAACTCCATGTTCATCACAATCCCGACCGTTATAGGGGCCGTGGCACTGTCAGCCATGGCGGGCTTTGCGCTCGGGGTGTACCGGTTCAAAGGCAACCTGCTGATCTTCTTCATGTTCATCGCAGGCAATTTCGTTCCGTTCCAAATCCTGATGGTGCCGGTACGGGATCTGACGATCTCACTGGGCATGTATGACACCATTCGGGGGCTGGTTCTGTTTCATATCGCCTTCCAGACAGGGTTCTGCACGCTCTTCATGCGCAACTTTATCCGCGCCTTGCCGTTCCCTCTGATCGAGGCCGCGCGCGTCGAAGGGGTGGCAGAGTGGCGGATATTCCTGTTCGTTGTGCTACCGCTCATGAAACCCGCACTGGCGGCTTTGGCCGTGCTGATCTTCACCTTTATCTGGAACGATTACTTCTGGGCGGTGGTCCTGACCCAAGGGCCGGATGCACAGCCCGTCACCGCTGGGATCACAGAGTTCAACTCGCAATACCGCGCCGCCTATCACCTGATGAGCGCAGGCTCGATCGTGGCAGCCTTGCCGCCGGTTGCGATGTTCTTTCTAATGCAAAAACACTTTATTGCGGGCCTGACGCTCGGTGCTGTGAAGTAAAGCGCTATGACCAAAACCTACCGACTAGATGACGGGCGCCAAACGATTGTGTTTGCAGTCCCAGACAAACGGCTGCCGCATGTGGTCTATTGGGGCGCGACCTTGCCCAAGGGCGAAGATCTGGACACTTTGGCGCGGGCGGCAATGCTGGATGTGACAGGTGGGATGCTTGATGAAAACCCAGATGTGTCACTGTGCCCCGAAGCGTCGCGCAGCTTTCCCGGTCAGCCGGGGCTGATCGCCCGTGATCTGCAAGGCGCACCTATTCTGCCGCAGTTTTCGACCGTCACGGTGGATGAAACGGATGGCCTGACATTCATCTGCAAAGACGCGCAGGCGGGCCTGACACTCACCTTCACCTTCGCGACCGACAGTCACACAAACCTGATCACCTGCAAAACAACACTCACATCCCAAAGCGAAATCTTCGTGGATTGGCTCGCCGCTCCGGTGCTACCAGCCTCGCAATATGCGCTCGACATGATTGATTTCTCAGGCCGTTGGTGCGGCGAGTTCCAATCCAACCGCGTGCCCTTTTCAGCAGGGGTGCATACCCGCGAAAACAGAACTGGGCGCAGCGGCCACGAACACTTTCCGGGCCTTGTGATCCCCGAACAGGGGGCGACCAACACGCAAGGACAGTGCTACGGCTTTCACTACGGCTGGTCCGGTGGGCATCAAATGCAAGTGGAAGAGCTTCAAGACGGGCGCCGCCAAGTCCAATGGGGACATGCCACGCGCACCCACATCAAACCCGCAACCACGTTTGACACGGCACCGCTTTACGTCACCTATTCTGACACAGGGATAAACGGCTGCGCCGTCAGCTTCCAACGCCACGTGCGCGACCGGATCGTGACATGGCCGAAGCCCGATACACCGCGCCCCGTGCACTACAATAGCTGGGAAGCGGTCTATTTCGATCACCAACTGCCGGTCCTCAAAGACATTGCGACCCGCGCCGCAAAGCTCGGGGCGGAAAGGTTCGTGCTCGATGACGGGTGGTTCGGCACCCGCGATGATGACACAGAAGCCTTAGGCGACTGGTCCATTGATCCGCGCAAACATCCCGACGGGCTAACGCCGCTTATTGAGCATGTGCACAGTCTTGGGATGACTTTCGGGCTGTGGTTTGAACCCGAAATGATCAACGACAAAAGCGCGTTGATGAAGGCCCATCCCGATTGGGTGCTTGGCGCGGCAGACCAGGTGCAAGGGCGACAGCAAAAAGTGCTGAATATGGCGTTGCCCGAGGTGAGAGAACACCTGTTCGAGCGCATATCGGATATCCTCAGCACCAACGACATCGAATACATCAAATGGGATCATAACCGCGTCCTGCCCGTCGCGGATGCAGCCCAGACACATGGCACCTACGACCTGATCGACCGCCTGCGCGCCAGCTTCCCGCATGTGGAAATCGAAAGTTGCGCCTCAGGCGGGGGGCGTGCGGATTTCGGAATGCTGGACAGGACCCAACGGATTTGGCTTTCTGACAGCAACGACGCGCTGGAACGGCTGCGCATCCAGCACGACGCGGCATTGTTTTTGCCCTCTGCGGTCTCCGGCAGCCATGTGGGGCCACGGGTCTGTCATACGTCTGGGCGCACCTTGGATATCACCTTTCGCGCATGGGTCGCAGCAACGCGGCACATGGGGTTCGAAATGGACCCGAGAGAGCTTGACGCCCGCGAACAGGCCGTCCTCACGGAGGTCACACAGTGGTGGAAAGACAACCGCGATTGGATGTACGACGCCGATATCCTGCGGCTCGACAGCGCCGATCCAGCCGTCATCGCAGAACAACAGCTGCACAAAGACGGGGCGCAATTCGTTGTCTTCGCAGGAAAGGCCGCCACATCCGCACAGATCGCACCACGCCCGCTTAGGCTGACAGGGTTGGACGCGGACGGAACCTATACAGTGTCCCTGCGCAACTCAGACGATGCCATTCCATTGTCACGCGGGACACCCGCCTTAAAGTCTGGCAGCATCACCGTCTCAGGTAGCTATCTGATGCACCACGGGCTCACCCTGCCGTGGTCCTTTCCAGAACAGATGTGGGTCATTGAAGGAAAACGGGTATGATGAACGCACACCAGACCAACAAACGGGATCACAACCAGCCATGACCGACCACGCAGTCTTTCCCGACCTCAAAGACCAATCCGTTTTCATAACCGGAGGCGGGTCCGGCATTGGGGCCTATCTGACCGAAGGATTCTTGCAACAAGGGGCCAAGGTCAGCTTTGTGCAACGCAGCGATAGCACAGCGTTCTGCGATGAAATGGAAGCCAAACACGGCACCAGACCTTTCGCCCAAACCTGCGATATCTCGGACATCGCATTGCTCAAATCGTGCCTCTCGAACGCAGCGGACCAGCACGGGCCAATCACGGTTTTGATCAACAACGCAGCCAACGACAAACGGCACAGCACCGAAGAGGTCACAGAAGAGTTCTGGGATTGGTCGCAAGCGATCAACCTGAAATCCTACTTCTTTGCGTGTCAGGCCGTGGTCGACGGGATGCGTGCGGCAGGCGGCGGGGCCGTGGTGAACATGTCCTCGATTTCATACATGATGGGCAACGCCGGCTATCCGGCCTACACGACCGCAAACGCAGGGATCAACGGCATGACACGCTCCTTGGCGCGTGAATTCGGGCTAGACAAAATCCGGTTCAACGCGCTGGCACCGGGCTGGGTCCTGACCGACAAACAAAAAGAGCTTTGGGTGACCCCCGCAGCCCTCGCTGAACATGTTGATCGTCAGTGTCTCAAAGACACGCTCGCCCCTCAAGACATCGTCGACACGGTTCTTTTCATGTCCTCAAAGTCCTCCAAAATGATGACAGGACAAATGATGGTCGTGGATGGCGGCGTCGTGGTGACGGGGTAGGGCATGACCAAAGACGCACCGCTCGCCCATTGGATCGCCGTGGACTGGGGCACAAGCAACCTCAGGGTCTGGGCGATGGACGCACAGTCCAATCCGGTGGCCGAGGCCACATCGGACAAAGGCATGGGGCAGCTCACCCAAGACCAGTTCGAACCGGCCTTACTTGACCTGATCGAGCCACATCTTGACCCAGCGCGGATCACCCCTGTGCTCTGTGCAGGCATGGTCGGCGCGCGGCAAGGCTGGGTTGAGGCCGCGTATCAAACAACGCCCTGTCATCCGGCCCAAGCCAGTGCGGCAACAGTTGTTCTGCCAAAAGACCCGCGCATATCGGTCCATATCCTGCCCGGTGTTAGCCAAGCAAAACCACCCGATGTAATGCGCGGCGAAGAAACCCAAATCGCAGGCGTGCTGCGGGAGGATCCAGATTTCGACGGCGTGCTTTGCCTGCCCGGAACCCATACCAAATGGGTGCGGATCAGCGCGGGCGAAATCGTCAGCTTTCAAACGGTCATGACGGGTGAGCTTTTCGGGCTGCTCAGCGACCATTCAGTGCTCAAACACAGCCTCACAGGCGACGGTTGGAACGCTGCCAGCTTTACGCAGGGCGTGGCAGACGCAATGGACAGACCGCAAGCGATCACAGCCGCCTTGTTCGGGATACGGGCCGCAGGACTGGTCAGCGATATGCCAAACGATCAGGCCCGCGCGCGTTTGTCGGGGCTTTTGATCGGGATCGAACTGGCCGCCACGAAGCCCTATTGGTTGGGGCAAAATGTAGGGGTACTCGGTGCGGATACTCTGGCACAAAACTACACCAGCGGGCTATCCGCGCAGGGCGTGCCTGTGCACACACTGGACGCACGCGATCTGACGCTAAAGGGTCTGATCTCTGCCTACAATTCGCTTCAAGGAGCCACCGCATGAGCCGCAACATCATCGCCATCCTAAGAGGCATCACACCCCCCGAAGCCACGGACATCTGCGGCGCATTGATCGAGGCAGGCATCACCCGCATCGAGGTACCGTTGAACTCACCCGATCCAATCCAGTCGATTGAGAACATGGTGAAAGCCTTTGGCGACAAGGCCCTGATCGGTGCAGGCACGGTTTTGTCGGTGCAAGACGTCGCCTTGGTCAAAGGGGTGGGCGGTCAAATGATCGTCTCACCCAATGCAAACACGGATGTCATCAAGGCCAGCAAAGCGGCGGGCATGCTCTCATACCCCGGTGTTTTGACGCCAACGGAATGCTTCGCGGCGCTTGAAGCAGGGGCAGACGGGTTGAAAATCTTCCCGTCCTTTCTGATGGGTGTAGAGGGCTTGAAAGCGATAAATGCGGTCTTGCCACAGGGCACAGACATCTACGCTGTTGGCGGTGTCGGTCCGGCCCAATTCGCGGATTGGATCGCGGCAGGTGCGGCAGGGTTTGGGCTGGGGTCAAACCTCTACAAGCCCGGCGCAACTGCAGCAGAGGTAACCGCCAATGCCGCCAAAGCCGTCGCAGCCTATGATGCGGCGCTGCAATGACAGACAGCCAAGTCTTCGACAAACGCGTCTGCGCCCTTGGGGAAGGCCCGCTGTGGCACCCGCTGCGCAAACAGCTGTTCTGGTTTGATATTTTGGGAAAGAAGATGCTGTCTCAGAAAGACGGCAAACAGCTTGAATGGGCTTTTGAAGACCACGTTTCTGCCGCCGGATGGATTGACGCAGATACACTCATGATCGCCTCTGAACGCGCGCTTTTCCGGTTTGACCTCACAGACGGTAGCCAGTCGGACATTGCGCCACTGGAACACGACAACGCGATCACGCGCTCCAATGACGGGCGCGCTGACCCTTGGGGCGGGTTCTGGATTGGCACGATGGGAAAAAAGGCGGAACAGGGCGCAGGCTCAATCTATCGGTACTACGACGGGGCGTTGCGCAAACTCCATTCCGGCCTGACCGTCACAAACTCGATCTGCTTCGCACCAGATCGCTCCTGCGCCTATTTCACCGACACACACAGCCGCCAGATCATGCGCCAAGCGCTCGACGCAGACGACGGCTGGCCCAAAGACACACCAGAGGTCTTTATTGATCTTACAGGCACAGATTTGAACCCCGACGGCTCTGTCGTGGACGCGGAAGGATGCCTGTGGAACGCACAATGGGGGGCCAGCCGCGTCGCGCGCTACAGCCCCGACGGTGCGTTGATGTCCACCTATGCCTTTCCGCCAGTACAAACATCCTGTCCCGCCTTCGGAGGCGATGATTTACAAACACTCTTCGTCACCTCAGCTGCGATCAGCCAAACTGGCACAGCAGATGGCCAGACGTTCCACCTGCCCACAGACACACGCGGCCAGCCCGAACATCAGGTGGTGCTAAACCCATGAAGCGCACGCTCGGCACTTGCTACTACCCCGAACACTGGCCGCAAGACATCTGGGCCAAGGATGCAGCCCGCATGGTCAAAGCGGGCCTGACATGGGTGCGCATCGGTGAGTTCTCCTGGAGCATGCTGGAGCCCGCGCCAGACGCACTCAATTGGGATTGGCTCGACAAGGCGATTGAAACGCTGGGCCAAGCTGGCCTGAAAGTCGTACTCGGCACCCCGACAGCAACGCCACCACGATGGATGCTGGACCGTCATCCCGACATGCTGGCCCATGACGCACAAGGGCATCCGCGCAAGTTCGGGTCCCGCAGGCATTACTGCTTTAGCCACCTTGGCTACCGCGAAGACTGTAAACGGATCGTCACCCTCATGGCCGACCGCTACGGGCAGAACCCGCATGTGGCGGCATGGCAAACGGACAATGAATACGGCTGCCATGACACGGTGATCTCCTACAGTCCGGCCGCGCGGGATGCGTTTAGGCTCTGGCTGGCGGATCGGTACGGATCAGTTTCGGCGCTGAACAAGGCATGGGGCAATGTGTTCTGGTCGATGGACTACGCCAGTTTCGACCAAATCGACCTGCCAAACCTCACAGTGACCGAACCAAACCCCGCGCATATGCTGGCCTTCCGCCGGTTCAGCTCCGATCAAGTGGTAAGCTTCAATCGCGCGCAGGTCGATATCCTGCGGCCACGCACGGACGCGCCAATCGCGCACAACTACATGGGCCGGATCACCGAATTTGACCACTTCGCGGTCGGGGCAGACCTCGATATCGCGAGTTGGGACAGTTACCCGCTTGGCTTTCTGGAAGACCGCGTCGGCGCAGATGCAGCACGTCAAAAAGCGTTCGCGCGGCAAGGGGACCCTGATTTTCAGGCCCTGCACCACGACCTTTACCGCGCCGTTGGCCGTGGCCGCTGGTGGATCATGGAACAACAACCCGGCCCCGTGAATTGGGCGCCCTCAAACCCTATCCCCTTACCCGGAATGGTGCGCCTATGGACATGGGAAGCCTTCGCACACGGGGCCGAAGCCGTGTGCTACTTCCGCTGGCGACAAGCACCCTTTGCACAAGAGCAGATGCACGCAGGCCTTCTGCGGCCCGACAGCGTCGATGCGCCTGTGATGGAAGAGCTGGCCCAAGTGGGCAAAGACCTCGCCGATGCGCCCAAGGTCCAGCCGCATAAAGCCCCCACAGCCATCGTGTTCGACTACGACGCGGATTTCGCATGGGCGACGCAACCTCACGGGGCAGGGCTCAGCTATTTCGGGCTGATCTTGGACATGTACCGCGGTCTGCGCAGGTTGGGGCTGTCGGTCGACATTCTGCCCAGCGACAGCACCGATCTAAGCGGCTACAAACTGATCCTCGTGCCGGGGCTGATGGCACTGCCCGATGGGCTAAAGGCCGCTCTGGCGCAAAGCAAAGCGCAAGTCATCTACGGGCCACGCACCGGCGCACGGGACGCGGAAATGTCGATCCCCGTACCCCTGCCGCCAGCGCTGCCCAGGCTTGATACGACCGTGGTACAGGTTGAAAGCCTTCGGGCAGATATGTCCGTGCCGCTTGCGCAGGGCGGAGCAGTGATCCACTACCGCGAGGTGTTGGACGGGGCGGCGCAGGTCATCGAAGAGACGAAAGACGGCGAAGCAGTCGCCGTGCAAACCGACGGGCAGACCTATCTGGGCGGGTGGCTTGATGAAACAGCCTTGGCCCGCGTGTTGCGCAGGGCCTGCGACGCGGCAAACGTTGAAACGATAGACCTGCCAGATGGGGTGCGCATACGGGACACGGGCGAAGAACGGTTCTGGTTTAACTACACCACTAAACCCGTTGAAATAGAAGGAATTAACCTTCCCCCAGCAGGTATCCACCGTGTTAAACGACAGGCAAAACCCGCAGGCCCGACCCAATGATCCACCGCGTCGGAACAGACCGGCACGGGCAAGATGTCTTCCGCATAGACCTGAAAACCGGCGGGTTAAGCGCCAGTGTGCTCAGCTACGGGGCGATCCTGCAAGACCTGAAAACCGATGGCTTGGATCGCTCATTGGTGCTCGGGTTCAAAGATTTCGCACCATATCTGCAAGATAAAAACTACTTTGGTGCACTTGTCGGGCGCTGCGCAAACAGGATCAAAGACGGCAAGGTCTCCATCGATGGGCACAGCTATCAGCTCGATCTCAATGAAAACGCATCAACTCACCTACACGGCGGCCACAATGGAACCGCAACGCGCACGTGGCAGATCATGGATCATGCCGATGACTATGTCGTGCTGAAAGACCACTTACCCGACGGACACATGGGCTATCCCGGCGCGCTTAATGTGCACCTGCGGATCGACCTGACGCAGGACCAAACGCTAAAGCAAACGATCACAGCCACAACAGATGCAGCAACACTCTGCAATTTCGCACATCACAGCTACTTCAATCTTGGAACGGCCGCCACAATCGCAGGGCACCAGCTTTCGGTTGGCGCAGACCACTATCTGGCGCTGGACGAAGACACTGTGCCAAACGGCCAAATCAAGCCTGTTGCGGGCAGCCCCTTCGATTTCAAAACCGCCAGAACACTGGATGATCAAACCGGCTACGACACAGCGCTTTGCCTTGCCAAAGCACGCAGACCGCTACACTCCGTGGCACAGCTCACGGCGCCGGACGGGTCTGTTCACATGACGATGTCGACGACAGAACCGGGCCTGCAAATCTATACAGGGCAAGGGATTTCTACCCAAGATACGCAGGGGCACAACGGGCACCACTACAAACCCTTCGCAGGCATTGCGTTAGAAGCACAAGGCTGGCCTGACGCGGCAAACCATAGTGCCTTTCCCTCAACGGTCCTGCGGCCAAATGAAACCTACCGCCAAGTCACACAATTCAAGTTTCAGACAGCCTAGCCATAGCTTGACACGTCCGACCCAGCCAGCGCTGCGATATTCAGCAAGCCCCGCACCGTGACACCCGGGGTAACGATATGGGCGCGGTTGCCCATGCCCATCAAAATGGGGCCAACTTCCAAGCCACCGGCCTCAGACTTCAACAGGTTCCGCGCGGCACCCGCAGCATCGGTATTGCCGTAGATCAGCACGTTCGCACGACCGTCCAAACGGTTGTTCGGGAATTGTCGTGCACGCAATTCAGGGTCCAAGGCAGCATCGGTGTGCATTTCACCCTCATAGGAAAAGCCACGCTCCTTGGTATCGAGCATCTTGATCGCAGCCCGCATAGCATGGCCAGAGGGGCAATCCCTGTTCCCGAATTGCGATCCGGAACACAGCGCCACGGACGGCTCTAACCCGAACCGCCCCACATGACGCGCAGCGGCAAGCGTCGTTTCCACAAGCGTCTCCGGCGTGCCCTCGGTGTGAATATGGGTGTCGGCAATGAACAACGGCCCATTGTCGAGAAGGATCAACGACAAGGCCCCAACCGGATGAAGGTAATCCGTTTCAAGCATTTGCGTGACATAGTTCAAGTGCCACTGGTACTCACCAAAGGTGCCGCAAATCATGCTGTCCGCATCCCCACGGGCAACCATTACGGCGGCAATGGCAGTGGTATTGGTGCGCAAAACGGCCTTGGCCAGATCGGGGGTGATCCCGCGACGCTCCATCTGGGCATGGTATGTCTGCCAATAGTCACGGTAGCGGTCATCCATCGCAGGGTTCACAATTTCAAAGTCGCGCCCGGGCTTAATCTTCAGCCCAGCGCGCTCAATCCGCGCTTCGATAATATCAGGGCGACCAATCAGGATCGGAGAATCCACAGCCTCTTCAATCATAGCTTGGGCCGCATGGATCACCCGCAGGTCTTCGCCTTCGGAAAAGACGATCCGGCGTTTGGATTGCTGCGCGGCCTCAAAAACCTGCCGCATGATGATCGAAGACCGCACGACCTGCGCCTTCAGCTTTTGCGCATAGGCTTCAAGATCAATCTCTTTTTGGGCCACGCCAGACTCCATCGCGGCCTTTGCGACTGCAACGCCAATCGTCGGCAACAACCGCGGGTCAAAGGGTTTAGGGATCAGATAGTCCGGCCCAAAGGTCAGTTTTTCCCCCTGATAGGCTTGACCCACCTCGGCGGATGTCGTCTCACGCGCCAACCCAGCAATCGCTTCAACGCATGCCAGCTTCATTTCATCGTTGATATCGCTCGCAGCCACATCCAGCGCGCCACGGAAGATAAACGGAAAGCACAGCACGTTGTTCACCTGATTGGCAAAATCAGACCGCCCCGTCGCGATCATCGCCGTTGGTGCTGCTTCGCGCGCCGCGTCCGGCATGATTTCAGGCGTCGGATTGGCAAGCGCAAAGATAATCGGGTCGGGCGCCATGTCCTTGACCAGCTTCGCAGGCAGTAACCCCGGACCAGAAAGCCCCAGAAACATATCCGCGCCTTTTATGGCCTGCTCCAGCGTGTCTGTTGGTTCCGACAGTGCGAATTCCATTTGCTCGGGGCTCAGATCAGTGCGGTTCAAATGCAAAACCCCGTCTTTATCGAACAAAGTGATGTTCTCCGCAGGCACACCCATTTTGCGCAGCATCGTATGACAGGCAACGCCCGCTGCCCCCGCTCCAAGCCCCACAATGCGAATGTCTTGTGGCGTCTTCTTGGCCAGTCGCAAGGCATTGCTTGCGGCGGCAGCAACCACAATGGCAGTGCCGTGCTGGTCATCATGAAACACCGGAATGTTCATGCGTTCGCGGCAGATCTTTTCCACAATAAAGCAATCAGGCGCCTTGATGTCCTCAAGGTTCACCGCACCAAAGGTCGGCTCAAGCTTACAGACAATATCGGCCAGCGTTTCAGGGTCAGGCTCGTTCACCTCAATGTCAAAACAATCGAGCCCGGCGAACTTCTTAAACAGAACCGCCTTGCCCTCCATCACCGGCTTGGACGCCTGCGCGCCAATATTGCCAAGCCCCAGCACAGCCGTGCCATTGGATATGACCGCGACCAGATTGCCCTTGGCAGTATAGCGCACCGCATCCAATGGGTTGGCGGCGATCTCGGTGCAGGCTTCGGCCACACCGGGCGAATACGCCCGCGCCAGATCACGGCCCGTCTCCATCGGTTTGGTCGGCTTGATCTCAAGTTTACCGGGGGCGGGGAACTCATGGTAATCTAACGCCGCTTGGCGTTCGGCTTCGGCGTCGAGGGCATCATTGGGCATAATGGTCATCCTTTGGAGGCATTGCGGATGCGTGCATACCCCTCAATGCGCTGAATGGCTATCGAACAGAGTTTGTGAAATGATGAACGCAGGCGCCTCTCATGCGCCAAACCTCAAAAATCGACCTCAATCGCCACACCCTTTTCAACGGCAAGCTCCACAACACGGGCCGCGACAGCCAAATCCTGCAATCCAACACCGGTGCCATCGAACAGCGTTATCTCGTCGTCAGAAAGACGCCCGTCGTGGGTGCCATTGATCACAGCGCCAATCTGATGAACATCGGCCTCGGCAATCAATCCAGCCGCAACAGCATGCTGGGCCTCGCCCAAGGTGACGGACTGGGCGACCTCATCGGTGAACACCGTCGCACGGGCCAAAAGGGCCGCTTCAACCTCCTGCTTGCCAATCGTATCGGTGCCCATGCAGGCGATATGGGTGCCTGCGGTGACATGATCTGACATCAGCGAAGGGGCAAAAGCAGAGGTGATCGAAATAATCACATCGGCCTCAGCGCCCAAGCGATCCAATTCCACAGCTTCAAACGGCAATCCGGCCTCCTCGGCCACAGCAGCAATATTGGGCAACATCTCGGGATGCATATTCCACCCGATCACCTTCTCAAAATCACGCTGCTCCAAGGCGGCACGCAGTTGAAAGGTGGCTTGATGTCCGGCACCAATCATGCCCATGACCTTGGCATCTGGACGGGCCAAATGCTTGATCGACACAGACGACGCAGCAGCAGTGCGCAAAGCGGTCAACAGATTACCGCCCACCATGGCACGGACACGGCCGGTGTCAGGATCGAACAGAAACACAGTGGACTGGTGATTGATCAGATCATGCTTGGCCAGATTGTTCGGCCAATACCCACCCGCTTTCAAACCAAGGGCCATGCCAGATTGGTCAAAGCCCCCCTTAAAGCCATAAAGGGCATCCTCATGGCCAATGGCCTCGCGGATAACGGGGAAGTTGTAAGCCTCGCGTGAGGCCATAGCAGCAAACACACCCTCAATGGCCTCAAAGGCCGCATCGCGGGTCATCAAATCAGCAATCTCACGTTCAGGAACGATCAGCATATCAGTCTTCTTCTTGGGCTAAATACCTTGTGGGGGTCTGGGGGAGCAACGCTCCCCCGGGTCGGTCGGATCATGAAATGATCCGAAAGCTAGAACGCTTTACCGCGCGCAGACACAGGCCAAAGGGTCTCAACCTTGCCACCGCGGACACCGACATACCAATCATGGACATTGCAAGTCGGGTCACAGTGACCAGGAACAAGACGCAATTTGTCATTGACCTTCAAAACGCCATCCGCATCGGCAACGACGCCATGCTCGTCCGAGCATTTGACATATTCGACATCATCTCGGCCAAAGATAAAGGGCAAGCCACTGTCAACAGATTGAGCCTTCAATCCAGCATCGACAATGGCCTTGTCGGCCTTAGCGTGGGACATAACGGTGGTCAGAATGAACAGGGCATTCTCCCATTCACCGTCATCAATGCGGTTGCCGTCCTTGTCCAAAATACGACCATAGTCTGCATCCATGAAAGCATAGGACCCGCACTGCAATTCATTGAAGACACCCGATGCGCTCTCAAAATAGTAGCTGCCAGTGCCACCACCACCAACAATGTCACAGTCCAAACCCTCGTCCTTCAAGGCAGCAACAGCCTCTTTCACCATATCAATGGCGATCTGGGTCTTGCCTTGGCGCTCTTCAAAACTGTCGAGGTGCTGCATGGCACCTTGATAGGCCTGCAAGCCAGCAAATTTCAGCCCGTCGGCGGCGTCGATGGCCTTGGCCAGTTCGACCACCGCAGGGGTATTGGTCACACCACAGCGGCCCGCACCACAATCGATCTCAACGAGACATTCGATCTGGGTGCCATGTTTCACAGCGCCCGCAGAAAGGGTGGCGACGTTGTCTATATCGTCCACACAGCAAATGGTCCGCGCGCCCAGCTTCGGCAAACGGGCCAAACGGTCGATCTTTTGGGGTGCCGTCACCTGATTGGACACAAGCACATCCTTAATGCCACCACGGGCAAAAACCTCGGCCTCGGACACCTTTTGACAACAGACACCACAGGCACCGCCCAAGGATTCCTGAAGTTTTTGCACATCAACGGATTTGTGCATCTTGCCGTGGCTGCGGTGGCGCATCCCTGCGGCCTTGGCGAAATCACCCATCTTTTTGACATTGCGCTCCAGCGCATCCAGATCGAGCACAAGACAGGGCGTTTGAATATCGGCCTCATCCATACCGGGCAGGGCAGGGACATCATAGCCCACTTCAAGATCTTCAAATTTCACATGAGAATTCATAGCGTCTTTTTCCTTCACTTGAGCCATGGCAGCGTGTCGAGATCGACATTCCCGCCGGTGATAATCACACCAACCCGCTTGCCTGCGAATTGGTCTTTGTTTTTGAGGATGGTGGCCAAAGGCACAGCGCAGCTTGCCTCGATGACGATTTTCATACGCTTCCACGTCAGCTTCATGGCATCAATGATTTCATCTTCAGAGGCCGTCAAAATGTCGGTCACATGGTGCGAAACAAAATGCCATGTCAGGTCTTTCAAGGGCACCTTCAGCCCGTCGGCAATCGTGTTTGGGGCATCATCCGCGATGATATGACCAGCCTTAAAGCTGCGGTAAGCATCGTCAGCCTGTTCAGGCTCTGATGCGATGATCTGAACTTCGGGCGCCATATTGGACAGCGTCAGACAGGTGCCTGAAATCATCCCGCCACCGCCAATGGGGGCCACGACCATATCCAAACCATCGGTCTGTTCCATCAATTCGCGTGAACAGGTCCCCTGTCCAGCAATAACCCGCGGGTCATTATAAGGGTGGACGAAATTGCCCCCTGTTTCAGCCTGAACATCAGCAAACACCGCCTCGCGGGATGTCGTAGACGGTTCACACTCGGTGATGATTCCACCATATCCATTGACTGCATCCTTCTTTGCCTGTGGCGCCGTGCGCGGCATAACCACGTTACAAGGAATGCCCCGACGCCCCGCCGCATAAGACAGTGACAAAGCATGATTGCCCGAGCTATGGGTGCACACACCCTTTGTGGCGGCCTCTTCTGACAGGCCAAAGACAGCATTGGATGCGCCTCTGACCTTGAATGCGCCGGCTTTCTGAAAATTCTCGCATTTGAAAAACAGTTGCGCGCCGGTCAACTCGTTCAAGTAGGACGAGGTCAACACAGGCGTGCGGTGGATATAGGGCTTGATCCGCTCATGGGCGGCCAGCATGTCGTCAAAGGTCGGAATATACATCTGGGCTCTCCCGATCTTACGCGGCAGACCGCAGGGCCGCGGCAGGGTTCAAGCGGTAGAACTCCTGCGCGGCGGCAACGCCCGACCCCAGTTTGATATCAAGCCCCAGATCAACCATGCACATCTCAGCCGTGGCCAAGCCGCTTAGGGTCATCACATCTGTCAGGCTGCCAAGATGGCCAATACGGAACACCTTACCCGCAACGTCGCCAAGGCCCACACCAAAGGCCACGCCATACACATCAGCCGCATGGGTGACGATATCCGTGGCATTGAACCCCTCGGGCGTCCGAATGGCGCTGACCGTGTCGGAATAAAGCTCCGGCGAGGCCGCACATAGCTCAAGCCCCCAAGCCTCAACGGCGTGGCGCACACCTGTGGCAATACGGGCATGGCGGGCAAAGACGTTCTCTAGGCCCTCATCCAGCAAAGTCTCAAGCGACAGCTTCAACCCGTTCATCAACCCCACAGGCGGGGTATAAGGGAAGGCATTGGCGTTATAGCCGTTTTGCATGTCATTGATGTCAAAGAAGGTGCGGGGCAGGGTGGCGGTCTCGGCAGCGGCTATGGCCTTGGGGGAAAACCCGACAATGGCAAGACCCGCAGGCAGCATGAACCCCTTCTGACTGCCCGTAACAGCCACATCGACACCCCATTCATCCATGCGAAAATCCATGGACCCGATAGAGCTCACACCATCCACAAACAACAAAGCAGGGTGGCCAGCGGCATCCAAGGCACGGCGGACAGCGGCGATATCGGATTTAACGCCGGTGGCGGTCTCATTGTGGGTGGCCAGAACAACCTTGATCTGATGGGCAGTATCGGCCTTCAAAATCGCCTCATACTGATCGGCAGGCAAGCCATGGCCCCAAGGGGTCTCAACGATCTGCACATCCAAACCATGACGCGCGCACATATCAATCCAGCGATGGGAAAACATACCGTTGCGGGCGGCAAGAACCTTATCGCCAGCGTTCAGCGTGTTCGAAATCGCCGTCTCCCAGCCGCCAGTGCCGGTCGAGGGAAAGATGAAAACCTTGGCATCATCGGACTTCAAAACCTTGCGGACCCCGTCCAAGCAAGGATGCAAAATATCTCCAAACAAAGGCGAGCGGTGATCAATCGTCGGCATATCGCAGGCCTTACGGATCGCCTCGGGCATATTGGTGGGGCCGGGGATAAATACTGGGTTCTGAAAACTCATTGCCGTCTCCTATCGGTGATGCAACAGTTGTAGAGAACGCAGGAATAGATTGATATTTTTTCGAAATCAGGTTTCTTGGATCAGCGAAATCAGGAAAAGCGTTTATTCGCAACGGCTTACATTTTTCACAATACGAAGTCATTTTTCACAATAGAAAAAATATAATCCCGCAGCCCACAAACAACACCGTCTTAACCACCCGAAACAGACAGCGGCATATGCCGGTTCACGTCCTTATAAAGCAAATAGCGAAACGGCCCCGGACCGCCCGCATAACAGGCTTGCGGACAAAAAGCGCGCAGCCACATGTAATCACCCGCCTCAACCTCAACCCAATCTTGGTTCAAACGGTACGCGGCCTTGCCTTCGAGCACATAAAGCCCGTGTTCCATCACATGGGTTTCCAGAAACGGGATCACAGCACCGGGCTGAAACGTGACAATGGTCACATGCATATCGTGGCGCATATCAGCAGGGTCGACAAAGCGGGTGGTGGCCCACTTCCCGTCCGTGTCGGGCATAACCGTCGGAGCGACCTCGGTCTCATTGGTGACAATCACATCAGGGGCGTCGAGGCCCTCCACAGCGACATAGGCTTTACGGATCCAATGAAACCGCAAGGCGGCATCCGTGTCATTGCGCAGCGTCCAAGGGGTTCCGCTCGGAATATAGGCATAGCCGCCCGGCGTCAGCACATGGGGGGCACCGTCAATGGTCAGCGTCGCGGTTCCTTCAACGACAAACAGGGCAGCCTGCGCGCTAGCATCAGTCTCGGGACGGTCCGAGCCGCCACCGGGGGACACCTCCATAATGTACTGCGAAAAGGTCTCGGCAAACCCGCTCAAGGGGCGCGATAAGACCCACAGGCGCGTGCGCTCCCAAAAGGGCAGATAGCTGGTGACGATGTCACGCATCGTGCCCTTGGGAATGACGGCATAAGCGTCCGTAAAGACAGCGCGGTCCGTCAGCAACTGGTCTTGGGCAGGGTGGCCGCCGGTTGGGGCGTAATACTTGGGCGACATAGAAAGGTCCTTGGGCAGGTTGTGAAACCCAACTATGCGCGCCCAAGCCGCGCAAATCCACAGACATTCTGTGAATAGAACCGTTCCGGATTATTTGAAAACCAAACAAAACCAACCAGCGACGCGCAACAGCAAAGTCGCGCAAGCGAACACCCAACGCCCAACCCGCTCATCTTCTTGGTCAAAATACCTCCGCCGGAGGCATCCAACACCCGCTATACGCACAAGATTTCAGGTAAAGCGTAACGGTACCACTCACGCGCGACTTTGTAGCTTACGCGCGACTCTGTAGATTGCGCGCGCTTTACGCGCGACGACGCCGACCACCCGCACGCCCACCACGGCCACGGGTTTCTTCACCAGCCTTCGGGGCCACTTTGTTGGCCTTGATCCATTCCGCACCCGAAGCATCATTGTCCGTCAAAAAGTTTGCCGCGCGAATAGCCTCCATTTCCTTGCCAGACCGTGGCTTGGTGCTGCCAAGGCCAAACATCTGAACAAAGGCCTCATCTTCCATACCTTCAGGCAGAATGATGCCAGCGGCCTCAACCTCGGCCTTCTTCTCGGCAATCTTCTTAGGGCCAACAGGCAGGGCAACAGGGTTCATAATTGCGCTCGTCATACCAGCGGCCATCGCCATCGGCAGGAAAGCATTGTTGATACCATGACGGTTCGGCAACCCGAATGAGATATTGGACGCACCGCACGTCGTGTTCACACCCAATTCCTCGCGCAAGCGGCGGACAAGGGTAAACACCTGCAAACCCGCCGTGCCCATCGCGCCAATCGGCATCACAAGCGGGTCGACCACAATGTCATGGGCAGGAATGCCGAAATCAGCAGCGCGCTCGACGATCTTCTTGGCAACAGCAAAGCGCACATCAGGGTCTTCGGAAATACCGGTGTCATCGTTGGAAATCGCAACAACAGGCACATTGTATTTTTTGACCAAAGGCAGAACCAGTTCCAGACGTTCTTCCTCGCCCGTGACGGAATTGAGCAACGGACGCCCTTCAGCCGCCGCCAACCCGTTCTCCAAAGCACCGGGAACAGAGCTGTCGATACACAGCGGCGTATCGGTCACGGCCTGCACACAGTCGATCAGCTCGCGCATCAATGTCGGCTCAACAAAGTTGTTGTCCGCATAGCGGGGGTCTTCGGCCATCTTGTTGGAAAAGACAGCGCCGGAATTCACATCCAGAATGGTCGCACCCGCAGCGGCTTGGGCCACAGCATCGGCCTCAACGCGGGAAAAGTCACCGCGCTCAAGCTCTTCGGACAGGATTTTGCGGCCCGTGGGGTTGATACGTTCCCCAATCACGCAAAACGGCTGGTCAAAGCCGATAATGGCGGTCTTGGTCTTAGATTCGACGACAGTACGGGTCATGTGATGTTCTTTCAGGAAGCGTTTGCAGGAACGGCAGAGGCGCCGCCATTCTCGATCGCCCAATTCGCATTGGTCTTGATCCCGCCCAGCGGGAAGAAATGCACATGGGTGATGTTAAAGTCGGGGTTGGCAGCCTTGTGGGCAGCCAGCTCGGTCAAAACGTCGGTCGGCTCAAACGGCAGCAGCAGCTTGGTGACATCCTTGGCGCGCTTTTGCAGGACTTTCAGGGACGGACCAACGCCACAGGCAATCGCAAATTTGATCAATGTTTGCAGCTTGGCAGGCCCCGCAATGCCGATGTGGATGGGCAGATCAATACCAGCGGCCTTCAGATCGTCCGCCCATTTGATGATCGGGCCAGCCTCAAAGGCGAACTGCGTGGCAAGCGCCATCTCGGCATCTGTCGTGTCGTTGAATTTCTGCTTCCAATGCAGCGCGTCGGTGACGTTTTTCAAACCGCCATCAGGGTCAATGTCCTTGTTGCCCTCTGGATGGCCCGCCACATGCAAACGCTTGAAGCCCGCAGCATCAAAAGCACCGGATTCGAGCAGCTGCATAGAGCTGTGATAATCGCCATGGGGGGTGTCCACGCCACCCGCCAGCAACAGGGCTTGATCGACGCCAGCCTCACCTTGGTACATGGCAATCCAGTTCTCAAGGGTGGCCTTGTCCTTGATGATGCGGGCAGGAAAGTGCGGCATCACAGGATAGCCGTCCTCGGACAGACGCTTGGCGGTGGCGACCATGTCCTCGATGGGGGTGCCTTCGATATGGGCGATGTAGACGCGGGTGCCTGTGGGCAGCAGATCACGGAAGTTGTCGATCTTTTCAGCGGTGCGGGGCATCACTTCGATGCTGTAATCCTGCAAAAAGGCCTCAACCTTGGGGTCAACGGTTTTGACCTCAGCCGAGGCGTCACGTTTCTTGAAGTTCAACAAAGCCATAGCGGCCTCCCATATGGATCGGGTGTCGGTCAGGGTCAGGCCCAGCCGTCGTTTGCAATAAGTGTTTTGATGCGGTCGCGGTCGTATTCGGTCTCAAGACGGGTGGCTTCGGAGTCTGCGATGGCCTGCATATCGTCGCCCTCGACAGGGTAGGGATCAGCCTTGCGCCATTCAGCAAGATAGTCGTCACTGCCCTCAAGCCCGTTTTTCATCGCAGCACGGTCAATGGCCTGCTCAAAGCGTTCTTCAAGCTGGCGTTTTGCGCCACGACGCCCTTTGCCAACAATGACTTGGGCGGGAATGTCGCGCCAGTAAACGATGGTGACGTCGGGCATGATGTGATTCCTGATGGTCAGTTCTAGCTTCTGTCTAAGCCACCTCAGCGCCCGTCCTGTGCCGGATTTCGACAAATGAAACGCATTCCGCGACCTTGAGGGGGTTGGGTAGCAAGCGTAGCCGCAAAAGACAGCCTTCAAAGCATGCATAGTCATTATGAAATCGAAGGGCGACGGGGGCAATTTTAGGAACAGGACGCTTGCCCGATCCAAGGGAACGGGGTAGCGTGAGACCAACTCGAAATGGAAAGGCGCGAATATGGCGCCCAAGCGTCCCGTTGGTGCGGGCGCGTTCCCGAAACCGGTTGAAAGCCCCGCGCCTCGACCCCCGAAACCAGATGCGCTTTATGCAGCGCTGGATTTGGGCACAAACAGTTGCAGGATGCTCATTGCCCAACCCAAGGGCAGTGGGTTTCACGTGGTGGACAGCTTCTCAAAGTCGGTCCAGCTTGGGGCAGGGCTAGAGAAAACAGGCCGCCTGTCGCGCGGGTCCATGACGCGGACTATCCAAGCGCTGCGGATCTGCCAGCAAAAGCTCAAGAAAAACAAAGTGAAACGAATGCGGCTTGTCGCAACAGAAGCCTGTCGCCGTGCGGAAAACGGGGATGAGTTCATGGCGCGGGTCAGCCGAGAAACAGGCCTGACGCTCGATATTATACGTCCCGAAGAAGAAGCGCGGCTGGCGGTGATCTCCTGTGCGCCGCTGGTCAGCACCAAAACAGAGCAACTGCTGGTCGTAGACATCGGCGGCGGATCGACGGAGCTTGTCTGGATCGATCTGTCAAGCGTGCCCATACGGGACCGCCCCCGCGCGATCATGCGGCTGCACGCAGGGTTTCATCCTTCGGAAAGCCCGTTTCCAGCCGCCAAAGTGGTGGACTGGATTTCGGTGCCCTTGGGCGTGGCGACGCTGCGTGATCAGTTCAACGACGTAGAAGACGACGCGGGCCGGTTCGCACTGATGAGCTGGTTTTTTGAAGAAAACCTGACCGAATTTGCCCCCTATAAGGATGCGCAAGCCAAGGAAGGCTTTCAAATCGTGGGCACATCAGGGACGGTGACAACCGTTGCGGCGAGCCATTTGGGGCTAAAGCGGTACGACCGCACCAAAGTCGACGGGCTGCGCATGACAAGCGACCAGATTGATAAGGTCATCCGCAGCTATCTGGACATGGGGGCCGAAGGGCGGCGCAACGATCCGCGGATCGGGCAAGACAGACAGGCCTTGATCCTGTCCGGCGTTGCGATATTGCAGGCGCTGCTGCGGTGTTGGCCGACGGATCAACTGTCAGTCGCAGACCGTGGCCTGCGTGAAGGACTGCTTTATGCGCAGATGTCGGCAGATGGTGTGCTAGAGGATGGGCCGTTCTAAGGTTCGGGCCTTGCTGTTTGAGTATTTATGAAAAGGTAAAGGTGGGGCGGTGCGCCTCATTGGAGAGATCCCGGTGAAGAAGAAAACGCCTTCTGGCAAAACACCAAGCGGTAAGGCCACAAGCGGTCGCGGCTATCGTGATTTGACCGTAAAGGTCAAAACGGCGCGCGGGCGCAAGATGAGCTCGACCCTGTGGTTGCAGCGTCAGTTGAACGATCCATACGTCAAACGCGCCCAATCCGAAGGGTATCGCGGGCGGGCGGCCTTCAAGATATTGGAGCTGGATGAAAAGTACCGCTTTTTGGTGCCAGGCGCGCGTGTCGTTGATTTGGGCTGTGCACCGGGGGGCTGGTGTCAGGTGGCCGTGCGCCGCGTGAATGCCTTGGGTGAGCGGCGCGATAAGAGGCAGGGCCGCGTTTTGGGCATTGACCTGCAAGAGGTCGAACCGATTGCAGGCGCTGAATTGCATGTGCTGGATTTTCTGGAAGACGATGCAGATACCAAAGTGAAAGACTGGCTGGACGGCGAAGCCGACGTGGTCATGTCAGACATGGCCGCCAGCGCATCAGGGCACAAACAAACCGATCACAACCGGATTATCGCGCTTTGTGAGGCCGCCGCCTATTTCGCATTTGATGTGCTGGAAGAAGGTGGGACATTTGTGGCCAAGGTGCTTGCAGGCGGGGCCGAGGGTGATTTGCAAAAGCTGTTGAAGCAACGGTTTGCAAAGGTTGCCAACGTGAAACCACCCGCATCGCGATCCGACAGTTCCGAGAAATTTGTTGTGGCAACTGGGTTTAAGGGACGTTCTTCAAGTGATGAAGACTAGCCAAATGGCGGAGAGACGGGGATTCGAACCCCGGGAACCCTTACGAGCTCAACGGTTTTCGAAACCGTCCCGTTCGACCACTCCGGCACCTCTCCGCGGGGGTCTGGTGGGCTGCGTTTAAGCAAGAAAGAGGGTCACTGCAAGTCTGATTTGAAAGGCTTGAACCCCTGTCATGAGCCATGCTTTGCGCGTCACACGAAATTGCATTGAGACTTGTCCGAAAACACTTAAATTGCAGCGCAAGAGCACAAAACACTTAAGGACTGGCTTCATATGATGACCGCACGCATTGCACTTCGATCTCTGGTATTTGGCTGGGCTATGCTGGTGGCCACCGTTGTTTCTGTGCAGGCTGCTGATCGCGACCGGTTAGAGGCGTTTTTGCAGGTCACCGGCTTTGATGTCGCCTTGGAAAGTATCAAGCTGTCTGCCAGTTCCGCCCCACAAATGCTGGGTCTTGAGGCCAATGATTTCGGCGCACAATGGACCCTTATGGCGGACCGCGTGTTTGATACGGACGTCATGCACGGGCTTGCCATGGACATTCTTGAGAAGACCTTGAGCGATGACATGCTGATCCACGGTGTCGAGTTTTATGCCAGTGATTTGGGCCAGCGTTTGGTTGCGGCTGAAAACACCGCCCATATGATTGAAGACGATGATCTCAAGCGCAAAGAAGGTGCTGATCTGGTGGCTGACATGGTTGCAGCAGGTGCGCCGCGTGTCGGGTATTTGAAGCAAATGAATGCCGCTGTCGGGTCCCAGGATACGTCGCTGCGGTCTATTCAGGAAATCCAAGTCCGTTTTTTGATGGCCGCAGCCGGGGCAGGCGTGATTGAGCTGCGCATGGACGAGCCTGATTTGCGCGCCTTGATGCAATCCCAAGAACCCGAGCTACGGATTTCACTGGCCGAAGGCGCGTTGAGCGGGGCCGCCTATACCTATCGCGATTTCACCGATGACGAGATCTTGGCCTATACCGACGCCTTGGAGCAGCCCTTGATGGCGCAGCTTTATGAGCTGATGAACGCCGTTCAGTTTGAAATCACGGCCAACCGGTTTGAGGCTTTGGCCGCTGAAATGGCGGACCTTCAACCGGCGCAAGAGCTATGATGCACCTTGCGCGGACCTTTGTTTGTGTCGCCCTTATATGCAGTGCCGTCCCCGTTTGGGCAGAGAAGCCGACCGAGGCCAGATTGACCATTTTGATGGATGTTCTGGGCATCTCGGATGTGGTTGAGATCATGCGGGCTGAAGGCTTTGACTATGCCGATGATCTCAACACAGACATGCTGAACGGGCAGGCGGGTGCGCTTTGGGCGGGGCAGATCACATCGCTTTATGATGCGGGCCGGATGTCTGAGACCGTGCGTGGCAAGCTGGCTGACGGGATGGATGCCGAAGCCGTCGATGCCGCGATTTCGTTTTTCGCCAGCGACACAGGTGCCCAGATCATTGAGTTAGAGGTCGCAGGCCGTGTGGCTATGGCGGATGAGACCATCGAGGATATTGCCCGTCAAACTTATTTCGAGGTCAAAGGCACTTCCGATCCGCGGTTTGCTTTGATTGCGGATTTTGAGGCTGCCAATGATCTTTGGGAACGTAACGTATCGGGCGCTTTGACGGCCAACTACCGGTTCTATCAGGGTCTTGTTGATGGCGATGGCATTGAGATGACCGAAGACGAGATCATCGAGGATGTCTGGGACCAAGAACAAGAGATCCGAGACGACACCGAAAGCTGGTTGTTTGGCTATCTGATGATGGCCTACCGCCCTTTGCCCGATGAGGGATTACAGGCCTATATCGACTTTTCGAACACCGAAGCCGGGGGGGCGCTGAACTCGGCTTTGTTTGACGGGTTCAACCTCATGTATGAGGACATTTCATACGGGCTTGGGCGGGCGGTTGCGATGCATATGGTGTCGGAACAGCTTTAGGCAACGGTTTCGCGGCGAAACCGTTGCTTGGGGGCTAAATCTGACTTGACTTGAAGGGGCTAGACTTCCATAAGCCCGCATCTGCACGGGGGATTCCTTTGTGCGGTCTATTTTAATGACGCCCAATCGGGCGCGCTGTTCGAGGTGGCTGAGGCCGCAAACGCCCCAAAGCGGGGGACCACAGAACGCGAAAACAGTGAAGGAAGACCCATGTTCGCGGTCCTGAAAACCGGCGGCAAGCAATATAAAGTCCACTCAGGTGATGTCCTGCGTGTCGAAAAAATTGCAGCTGATGCCGGCGAAAAAGTACAATTCAACGATGTTCTAATGCTCGGCGGTGACAAGGTTACTGTTGGGGCACCCATGATCACCGGGGCTGCGGTTCAAGCCGAAGTTATCGACCAGATCAAAGGCGAAAAGACCATCAACTTCGTGAAACGCCGCCGTAAGCACGGATCGCAGCGCACGAAGGGCCACCGTCAAAAGCTGACCTTGGTGAAGATCACTGACATCCTTGAAAAGGGTGGCGACAAGTCTGGCGTGAAGGCTGCTGTTGGCGGCACGATTGCTGGCGCGGTTGCGGCGGCTCCTAAGAAGGCGGCTGCTAAGAAAGCGGCTCCTAAGCCTGCTGCGAAGGCAGAAGCACCTAAGGCCGAGCCTAAGAAGGCCGCACCGAAGAAAGCAGCGCCTAAGAAGGCCGAAGCTGACGATCTGACAAACATTTCAGGTGTTGGTCCGGTTATCGTCAAAAAGCTACATGCCGAAGGCGTGACCACATTTGCACAGATTGCAAAGTGGACAGCATCGGACGTAGAGGCTATCGAAGAGAAACTGTCGTTCAAAGGGCGTGTTGGTCGCGAAGAGTGGATCAAACAAGCCAAAGAACTGGCTAAAGGCTAAGGAGAGACCAAATGGCACACAAAAAAGCAGGTGGTTCATCCCGCAACGGCCGCGATTCAGCGGGTCGTCGTCTTGGTGTAAAATTGTTCGGTGGCCAAGAAGCCATCGCAGGCAACATCATTATCCGTCAGCGCGGCACGAAATTCTGGCCGGGCGAAGGCGTTGGCTTGGGCAAAGATCACACAATCTTTGCGGTCCGCGATGGGTCCGTCACATTCCACAAAGGCCTCAAGGGCCGCACCTTTGTATCGGTCCTGCCGGCGGCGGAGGCTGCTGAGTAAACCGACCCTAAGGTTATGACACAATCAGGGATCGGCGATTACCGCCGGTCCCTTTTTCGTTTTTGAAAGACTGCCTCAGCAGGAGACCCTGACCATGAGCAAAATTGAAACCATGATCCAACCGATCGTCACAACCGACCGTCTGGTGCTGCGCCCTTTGCAGGCTTCAGACGCTGGCCCTGTTGAGATGATTGCAGCGGATGCCCGAGTGGCGCGGATGACCACAAGCATTCCGCACCCGTACCCGCCAGGTGCTGCGAATGCGTTTATCGAGCGTGCGCGCAACGCGGAACGGGTGGAACAGATTTGGGCTATGGATGGCTCTGCCGATGGTGGGTCTGAGGTCATGGGATTGATTTCGCTTAAACAAATGGACCGCAACCAGTCTGAAGTCGGATACTACGTGGCGCCTGCCTATTGGAACACGGGGCTTGCCTCTGATGCGCTGAATGCCTTGATAGAGGCCAATCCGCTGTCTGATACATCCATGTTCGGGGTCGTGTTTCAGGACAATCCGGCCTCGGCGGCGGTGCTGACGCATGCCGGATTTGAGTATATTGGCGATGCCGAAGCCTTTAGCGTGGCCCGTGATGCGACGGTTGCCACTTGGACATACCTGCGAAAACTGGCATGAGCCGTTAACAAAGCGCCGTCAAAGGACACGACATGAAGTTTCTGGATCTGACCAAAGTCTACATCCGCTCTGGTGGCGGTGGTGGCGGATGCGTCAGCTTCCGGCGTGAGAAATACATTGAATACGGTGGCCCCGATGGGGGCGACGGCGGCAATGGCGGGTCTGTTTGGGCTGAGGCCGTTGACGGGCTGAACACCTTGATTGATTTCCGCTACCAGCAGCACTTCTTCGCCAAAAGCGGCATCCCTGGCATGGGCAAACAGCGCACGGGCGCTGATGGTGATGACATTGTGCTGAAAGTCCCTGTGGGCACCGAAGTTCTGGATGAAGATCAGGAAACCGTCATCGCTGATATGACCGAGCTTGGGCAACGTGTTTTGCTGGCCAAGGGTGGCAATGGCGGCTTTGGCAACCTGCATTTCAAATCTTCGACCAACCAATCCCCGCGCCGCGCCAA
>CAZWSE010000035.1:0-32974 GCA_964636575.1 uncultured Sulfitobacter sp.
TATGACCCATTTTGCCGCCCCGATTGCCGAACAAATCTGGGATATGAAGTACCGTTTCAAAGCGGCAGACGGGACGCCGAACGACAAAACGGTCAAGGACACTTGGACACGGATCGCGAAAGACCTTGCCAAGGTCGAAGCCAAGCCAGCGGACTGGGAAGGCAAATTCTACGAGGCTTTAGAAGACTTCAAATACCTGCCCGCGGGCCGGATCACGGCTGGGGCGGGCACTGCGCGGCGTGTGACGCTCTTCAACTGCTTTGTTATGGGCACCGTGCCCGACAGCATGGGCGGCATTTTCGATATGCTCAAAGAGGCGGCCCTGACCATGCAGCAGGGCGGCGGCATTGGCTATGATTTCTCGACCATCCGGCCCAAGGGCGCGGATGTATTGGGTGTCTCTGCGGATGCATCTGGCCCGCTGTCATTTATGGATGTTTGGGATGCCATGTGTCGCACCATTATGTCCGCAGGGTCACGCCGCGGCGCGATGATGGCGACCATGCGCTGCGATCATCCTGATATTGAGGATTTCATCACTGCCAAATCCGATGCCGCGCGTCTGCGGATGTTCAACGTCTCAGTTCTTATCACCGATGATTTCATGGCGGCCGTCAAAGCCGACAAGCCTTGGGATCTGACCTTCAACGGCAAGACCTATAAAACGGTCCAAGCGCTCGACCTGTGGAACCGGATCATGCAGTCGACTTATGACTATGCCGAACCCGGTGTCATTTTTATCGACCGTATCAACGCCGCCAACAACCTGAACTATTGCGAGACCATCGCGGCGACCAATCCCTGCGGTGAACAGCCGCTGCCACCCTATGGGGCGTGTTTGCTCGGCTCGATCAACATGGCGCGGATCGTCTCCAACCCGTTTGAGGCAAGTGCCGCTTTGGACGAGGCCGCGATGACCGATCTTGTCGCCACGGCTGTGCGGATGATGGACAACGTCGTTGATGCCTCCAAATTCCCGCTGCCAGAGCAAGAGCGCGAAGCCCAACAAAAGCGCCGTATCGGGCTTGGGGTGACCGGTCTTGCGGATGCCTTGCTGATGGTTGGCCTGCGCTACGGGTCCGACGAGGCCGTTTCCCAAACCGAGGCGTGGATGAAAGCCATCGCCCGCGCCGCTTATTTGGCGAGCGTTGATCTGGCCAAGGAAAAAGGCCCGTTTCCGCTGTTTGATGCGGATGCCTATCTGGCCTCTGGCAATATGATGCAAATGGATGACGACGTGCGCGATGCGATCCGTGAACATGGCATTCGCAACGCTCTGCTGACCTCGATTGCACCCACAGGCACGATTAGCCTTTATGCGGGCAACGTCAGCTCAGGCATCGAGCCTGTCTTTGCCTATGCCTATACCCGTAAGGTTTTGCAAAAAGACGGCAGCCGCACTGAAGAAGAGGTGGTTGATTATGCCGTTCAGCTGTGGCGCGACAAGTATGGCGACAAAGAGCTTCCCGATTACTTCGTGAACGCCCAAACCCTTGCCCCCGCCGAGCATGTCAAGATGCAGGCCGCTGCCCAAAAGTGGATCGACAGCAGCATTTCCAAGACCATCAACTGCCCTGCGGACATCAGCTTTGACGCGTTCAAAGAGGTTTATATGCAGGCTTGGGACACGGGCTGCAAAGGCTGCACCACCTATCGCCCCAACGCGGTAACCGGATCGGTTTTGACGGTCTCCGAAGAAGCCAAAGCGCCAGAAGTCATCACATCCTCTGACGCAGAGCCGATGACCCCCCATGGCGATGTGATCTACATGTCCGAGCCTTTGGATCGCCCCAAAGAGCTGGAAGGTGCTACCTATAAGGTGAAATGGCCGGACAGCGAGCACGCGATTTATATCACCATCAATGACATCATCATCAACGGCCATCGCCGCCCGTTCGAGGTCTTTATCAACTCCAAAAACATGGAGCATTTTGCCTGGACCGTGGCCCTGACCCGTATGATTTCTGCTGTCTTCCGTCGCGGTGGTGATGTGTCTTTTGTGGTTGAGGAATTGAAGGCTGTCTTTGACCCCCGTGGCGGCGCGTGGATGGAAGGCAAATACATTCCGTCGATCTTGGCTGCTATTGGTGGTGTCATCGAGCGCCACCTGATTTCCATCGGCTTCATCGAAGGCGAGGGCATGGGCTTGAAAGAGGATCCCCAACAGCAGGTTGTGAACCTGGACCAGAACCGAGGCCAAGCCTGTTCGTCCTGTGGCCAGTATGATTTGCGTATGGTCGAAGGTTGCATGACCTGCGGGTCCTGTGGCTATTCAAAGTGCGGGTGATCTGACCCTTTGAAGACACATCAAGCGGTAAGGCCAAGGTGAATTGACTTTGCCCGGCCTCTCTCGCACAGTTTCGGCTTTACCGAAACTGAAGGTCGCATCGTGCCGCTTCCCCGTATTTCTCTTCAAGCGTTAGAGGCTTTTGAGCGGCTCGCCCAGTCGGGGTCTTTGCAGGACGTCGCTGGTGAGATGAAGCTGTCGATTTCGTCGGTGTCCCATCATATCGCGCGATTGGAAGATCAGCTGGGGTTGACCCTGCTCGACCGGTCCACGCGCCCGTTTCGACTGACCCGCGAAGGCCAGCAAGCGCTGCATCATTTGTCAAAAGGTCTGTTTCACTTACGTCGCGCCACCAGTGAAACTGAAATCTCCGGCCTTCTTGGTACGCGATCTTTGACGATCGGGATTGTCGAGGATTTTGAAAGCAACGTCACACCGGAACTGGCTGTTGTGCTGGCGCGGCAGATGCCGCGTGCCAAATTGTCGATCCGAAATATCCTCAGCCATGAGGCCCCTGCGTTGCTGCAAAAGGGTGAAATTGATGTCGCAGTGGCCACTAAGGGAGAGGACCATACATCAGCGCTGACAAGTCATCCACTGGTCCGAGACCCTTTTGTGCTTGCTGTTCCGAAGGGGCTGGATCTTGAGGTCAAAGCCCTTTTTTCCGCGCAAGACGGGTTGCCCTTTTTGCGGTTCAACAAGGACCACTTGATCGGAAAACAAGTCGAAGCGCACTTTTCCAGAAACCGGATTTCCCTGCCGGATCGGTTTTCGTTTGATAGCGTACAATCCATCATGGCGATTATTGCGAACGGGGACGGGTGGTCTGTGATGACCCCCGTTGGCTATGTGCGCGGCAGATCGTTTGCAGATAGTGTAGAGCTTCACCCGCTGCCGATTGCTGCCTTTGCGCGCACGATCCACGTTATGTCGCGAGCTGACTTTGATGGTCAGACGATGCGCGCAATCACAGGTTTGCTGCATCAAATCGTTGGCCGCCGCACGGTAGAGCCTGCTTGTACCGCGTATCCTTGGTTGCGTGATCAGTGCAGGCTGTTTGACTTGGATGCTTGAGGTCTGCGGGTTTTGCGCCCCAAGTTCTCAAAGCACAGTTTCTAAATATTCGAAACTGTGTGGAAGATGTTGACCTGCGCGAAGGCAGGGTTTTGAAAGTGACAACGGTATTCAGCGCGCTTTGGGGAGAATTGAAATGCGGGATCAGGCAAGGGTTGTAGTGATCGGCGGCGGCATCGCTGGCTGTTCGGCGCTTTATCATCTGACCCAAGAGGGTTGGTCAGATGTGATGCTGATTGAGCGCGATGAGCTGACATCGGGCACCACATGGCATTCAGCCGCCCAAGTGACCAACTTTGGCATGACCCAAACGATGGTGGGTCTTAAATCCCATTCCATTGCGCTTTATCAGGAATTGCGCGACGACCCGGAATACCCCGTTGGCTATAACTATGGCGACGGTGGTATTCGGTTGGCCAATACCGAGGCCCAGATGGATGGGTATCGCCACTTTGCTTCTATGGCCGAGGGCATGGGCGTTGAGTTCGAAGTCTTGGACGCCGAAGAATGTGCCCGCCGTCATCCGTTGATTTCAACCGACAACCTGTTGGGCGGATTGTGGGATCCGACCGATGGTCATATTGATCCCGCCCAGTTGTGTCAGGCTTTGGCCCGTCGTGCCCGTTTGGCTGGTGCCGAAGTCAACCGTCATACCCCTGTCACTGGCTTGACCCAGCACGCCGATCACACTTGGACTGTTCATACTGAAAAGGGCGATGTGAAGGCTGAGATCGTCGTCAATGCGGGCGGCTACCGTTGCAACGAGATTGGCGCGATGATGGGTGTTGAGCATCCCGTGGCCTCGATGGAGCATCAGTATTTCCTGACCGAGGATATCCCTGCCATTGCCGAGGCCGGTCACCGTATTCCGCTGCTGCGCTGTCCGATCAGTGATTACTACAGCCGTCAGGAAAAGGGCGGATTGTTGGTTGGTTTCTACGAACAAGACTGCCGTCCTTGGGGGATGGATGGCATTGACCCGCGGTTCACCAATGATCTGTGTCCTGATGATCTGGACCGCGTGACAGACGTGCTGGAAGGCGCCTTTGAGCGTATGCCTGCCCTGATGGAGGTCGGTATTCGTGAAATCGTCAACGGCCCGATCACCTATACCATCGATGGCGCCCCGCTGGTTGGCCCGATCCCGAACAAGCGCAATGCATTCTGTATTATAGGTTTGCGCGCCGGTTTGGGCGAAGGTGGCGGTCATGGTTGGCTTTTGGCGCAGCAAATTGTCCACGGCGAGGCTGTCTACGACACCTGGGCGCTTGATCCGCGCCGCTTTACTGGCCATGCGACGGTTGAGCTGACATCGCTGAAGGCGATTGAGGATTACCAGAACGAGTTTAGGTTTCACTTCCCCCACGAGCATCGCCCTGCAGGTCGGCCCATGAAGACCACGCCTTTGACCGCTCGGTTTGAGGCAGAGGGCGCTGAGATGGGCATCGTCAACGGGTGGGAGCGGATTGATTACATCAAGCCCAGCCCTGATTTTGAGGAAACCTTGGGGTTCACCTTTAATGAGGTCCATGCGGTTGTCGCGTCTGAGGTTAAGGCCATTTCTGAAGGCGTCGGTTTGACAGAAGTGTCTGGCTTTAACCGCTTTGAGCTGACGGGTGCGGATGTGCATTCTTTCTTGGACCGTATGATCTGCGGCGCAGTCACCAAGCGGGCTGGGCGTGTTGGTTTGGGGTATTTGCTGAACCACCACGGCATGGTGAAAGGCGAGGCCACGGTTGCCAACCTGCCGGATGGGCAGCGCGTTTGGTACGGGTCTGCGGCCGCGTCTGAGTATCACGATATGGATTGGCTGACGCAGCACATTGGCGCAGGTGAGGACGTGCAGATCAAGTCTTTGACCAATGCCCATACGATCCTTGTGCTGGCTGGCCCAAAGTCTCGTGATGTTTTGCAGGCGGCGTCCCGTGGGGATTGGTCGCGTGAGGCGTTTCCGTGGTTGTCTGTGCGTGAAGCCTACATCGGGATTGCCCCTGCGGTGGTGCTTGGCGTTAGTTTCTCGGGCGAGTTGGCTTATGAAATCCATGTTCCCAATGAAAACCTGAACGCGGCCTATGCGGCCCTGCGCAAAGCGGGCGAGGCCCACGGGCTGCGCTTGTTCGGGTCGCGTGCCGTTGAATCGATGCGGATGGAGAAAGGGTTCTTGCATTGGAAATCCGATATCCTGACCGAGTTTGATCCGTTTGAGACCAGCCTTGATCGCTTTGTGAAGATGGAGAAGGGCGATTTCATCGGGAAATCCGCCTTAGAGGCGCGGGTTAAGCACGGTGTCACGAAACGCTTGGTGAGCCTAGCAATTGACTGCGACCATGCCCCAAGTCACGGCGGGGCGTCGGTCCGGTTGGACGGCGCGATTGTGGGCACTGTCACCTCTGCCGATTGGGGGCATCGCACGGGGTTGAACCTTGCCTATGCCTTTGTGGACCCTGAGCATGCAGCGCCGGACACCGCGTTGACGGTGGATGTGATTGGCGCACCCATAGCGGCGCGGGTTATTGAGGCTGGCCCTTACGATCCGGACTATTCCAGAATGCGGGCTTAAATCTGCCTTCCTCAGGGCAGGGGGGAGGTTGCGCAACACTTTGTTTACCTTTTTCGAATCACCCCCTTCCCTCAGCGAATCACCTCTGCTATCGATTCGTTAACAATACAAAAAGAAGACAAACCTAGAGGTAGGTATACAGGCAATGAAGACGGGCTTTCGTGGCACGTTTGTCATTTCTTGGTCGCAGACGGAGATAGACGGTCTTGAGGCCGCACCGCTGCAATCCCTTGAGATCGGGGCCGCGTGGTCCTGGCGAGGCGATGCAGTGCGGGTTGATGGCCCGGCCAATGTTCTGCGACTGGAACGGACAGACACCGAGATGGCCCTGCGGAAAAGGGCGGCGCGCATGGTGCGCCGCCTCGTAGGGGTCGCTTTGGACGGTGCTGATACGTCACCATCAACTGACAGCGTTGAGGATGAACACCTGCTCAGTGAAAGCAGTGTCATCGTGACCGATGGCGCCCAAAGCTATACCGTCACTGTCATCGAGGTTGGCCGCAACGCCCCGCCGCTTTTGATGTTCATCGACGAATTGCCCCCCCGCAATACCGACCTATGGATCGTTCATCACAGCCTTGCCTCTATGAAGTCCGATGTCGCAGCCCCTGAAGCCCGTGGTGTCATTTGCTTTACCCCCGGCACGACCATTGCCACCCCGGATGGCCCAAAGCTGGTTGAAGAGCTGTGTGAAGGCGACAAGGTTCAAACCAAAGACAACGGCGCGCAGGAAATCTTGTGGACCGGCAGTCGCCGTATGACGGGCGCACGGCTTTTTGCGATGCCCAAGCTGCGCCCGGTCCGCTTTCGGACAGGAGCCTTGGGCGTTGAACGCCCTGATGAGGAATTGCTGGTCTCGCCCGAACACCGGATGCTGATCAAGGGCGACCGTGCGCGCGCTTTGTTCAATACCGATGAGGTTTTGGTCGCTGCAAAAGATCTGATCAATGACCACACGATTGTGGTCGATTCAGCGGTGCGCGAAATCACCTATGTGCATTTGCTGTTGCCCCGTCACCAGATTGTCTGGGCCAACGGCGTCGAGACTGAAAGCTTCCACCCTGCGAATGCGGCGCTTTCTACGCTCGATAATGAAGACCGCCGTCGCTTGCTCACATGTCTGCCGCAGGTGGAATATGATGCGCTGACATATGGCAGCTTTGCACGGCGCAATCTGACCGCGTCCGAGGCGGCTATTCTGGCGCATTAAACGCGCTGTTGCATGGTCGCTTGACTCACACCAAATCCCCCGTATAACCGCCGCTTCTATTGGTGTTGGTGGCCCTTGCAAAAGGTTGCCTGTCGGGGGTCAAACCCAGAGGACAACGCCCTTCACATCGCCGCCCCTTAAAGGTGGCCCTAATCGAAGGATATCAGCCGTGACAAAACGCACCGCTGCCAAGTACAAAATTGACCGCCGGATGGGTGAAAACATCTGGGGTCGTCCGAAATCCCCCGTCAACCGTCGTGAATATGGCCCCGGCCAGCACGGTCAGCGCCGTAAAGGCAAACTGTCCGACTTTGGTACGCAGCTGCGCGCCAAGCAGAAGCTGAAAGGCTACTACGGCGATTTGACCGAGAAACAGTTCCGCCGCATCTATGCCGAGGCCGAGCGTGTCAAAGGCGATACCGGTGAAAACCTGATCGGTCTGCTCGAGCGCCGTTTGGACGCGGTTGTGTACCGTGCCAAGTTCGTGGCCACCGTTTTTGCCGCTCGTCAGTTCGTGAACCACGGTCATGTCAAAGTGAACGGCCGCAAGGTGAACATCCCGTCCTACCGCGTCAAAGAAGGCGACGTGATCGAAGTGCGTGATCGTTCCAAGCAAATGGTTGCCCTGCTTGAGGCCACCCAACTGCCAGAGCGTGACGTGCCTGACTATGTAGACGCCGACCATTCCAAGATGACCGCGACTTTCGTGCGCACGCCTTCTTTTGGCGACGTACCTTATCCGGTCATGATGGAACCTAACCTCGTGGTTGAATTCTACGCGAAGAACTAAGTCTTCGCCGATCTATTCCAAAGGCCGCGACGGGAAACCGACCGCGGCCTTTTTGCATATTGGCAGGTTGGTGTGACCCTGCGAGGCTCGCCCTCTATCTGATAGGACGCAACAGATGACCGAACAGACCAAAGTGAGTGCAAAACCATCGCGTATTGCCGCGCAGCCCGGGATCATGGAGATCGCCTTGTATCAGGGTGGGTCATCCAAGATTGACGGTATTGCCGAGCCGCTAAAGCTGTCCTCGAACGAGAACCCGCTGGGCGCGTCCCCCAAAGCGATTGAGGCTTACCGCCGCGCTGGCTTTGATCTGCATCGCTATCCGTCGTCCGATCATTCAGAGTTGCGCGCCGCCATCGCAGACGTGCATGTTTTGGATGCGGATCGTATCATCTGCGGGGCAGGGTCTGACGAGATCATTGCGTTTTTGTGCCAAGCCTTCGCGGGCCCCGGGGATGAGGTTATTCATACCGAACATGGCTTTGGCATGTACAAAATCTCGGCTCTTGCCGCGGGGGCGACCCCTGTTGAGGTGGCCGAGGCTGCCCGTGTCACCGATGTGGATGCCATCCTGAAAGCCTGTTCGCACAAGACTAAGCTGGTGTTCATCGCCAACCCTAACAACCCGACCGGCACCATGATTGAACTGGCCGAACTGGAACGGTTGGCCGAAGGTCTGCCTGCCCAAGCGATCCTTGTGATCGACGGGGCTTATGCTGAATATGTCGACGGCTATGACGGTGGTGCGTCTTTGGTTGATACCCGAGACAACGTCGTGATGACCCGCACCTTTTCCAAGCTGTATGGGCTTGGCGGGCTGCGCGTCGGTTGGGGATACGGCCCCAAAGCGCTGATTGATGTGCTGAACCGTGTGCGGGGCCCGTTCAATCTGTCGACTGCTGCCCTTGCCGCGGCCGAGGTTGCGGTGCGTGATGTGGCCTATGCCAAGCATTGTCTGGCTGAGAACACGAAATGGCGCACTTGGCTTGCAGATGCGCTGGCTGCGATTGGTGTGCCATCCGATCCGTCACATGCCAATTTCATTCTGGCCCAGTTCGGGTCTGCCGATGAGGCCATTGCCTGTGACGCTTACCTCAAGTCCCAAGGGCTGATTGTGCGCATGGTTGCGGGATACAACCTGCCGCATTGCCTGCGGATCACCGTGGGGGACGAGGCCGGATGCCGCCGTGTGGTCCATGCGATCACCCAATTCAAGAAAGCTGCGGCATGAGTGTGATTTACGAACGGGTTGCCCTGATCGGGCTTGGGCTTATTGCGTCGTCCATCTTTTGGGCGGGCAAACGGGCAGGGACGGTGGGCCATGTCACTGGTTATGCACGGTCTGCGGAAACCCGCGACACCGCCCGCAAGATCGGGCTTTGTGATACGGTTTGTGATAGTGCGATTGAAGCTGTGAAGGACGCGGATCTGGTCATCTTGTGTGTCCCTGTTGGCGTCATGGGCGAGGTTGCAGCCGAGATTGCACCGCATCTGAAGGCGGGTGCGACGGTCACCGATGTGGGTTCTGTCAAACGCGACGTGATCGAAAGTGTTGGGCCTGTTTTGCCCGCAAATGTGCATTTTGTGCCGTCTCACCCACTGGCTGGCACCGAGCATTCCGGCCCTGAAAGCGGCTTTGCGGAGCTGTTTGAAAACCGTTGGTTGCTGATTGTGCCTGTTGAAGGCAGTGACCGTGGTGCTGTCGACAAGATGCGAGCCTTTTGGGAAAGCTTTGGCGCCAATGTGGACGAAATGGATGCGGATCATCATGACCGTGTGCTGGCCGTCACAAGCCACGCGCCACATCTGATCGCTTACACGATGGTGGGTGTCGCTGACGATCTCCAAAGGGTAACAGACAGCGAAGTCATCCAGTACTCGGCCGCCGGTTTCAGGGATTTCACCCGTATCGCCGCCAGTGATCCGACCATGTGGCGCGATGTGTTTTTGTCGAACAAGGATGCGACGCTTGAGATTTTGGGGCGGTTCACCGAAGAGCTGTTTGCCTTGCAACGCGCCATCCGCACCGGCGACGGGGACCATTTGCATGACTACTTTACCCGCACCCGCGCGATCCGCCGCGGTATCATTGAGGCGGGCCAAGACACTGATGCGCCGAACTTTGGCCGTGGGGCGAGCAAGAAATGATGCGCCTTGCAGGCATATTGGCAGCTTTTGCGTTGCCTGCTGTAGCGGGGCCTGAGGCTTCGCTTCGTCCGCTCGCGCGGGGTGCCGTGTTGACGGCTGTTGTGCTTGCGCCTGATGTGCGCCCTGCGTTGCGCCCGCAGTCCGAACAGGAAGCGGCTATGGCAAAGGTCACCTATGCCTCTGTTCCCTTGCCCATGTCGCGCCGCCCGATCCTGCGCCCTGATGGCTTGGAGCAGCGCGTGATGTCAAAACGCCGTGCGCAAAAGCGGGGGTCGGTTTGCGGGGATATATCGATCCAAGGCGAAAAGATCGGGTCGGTGCCGGGCCGTTTGCGGGGCTGCGGCGTGAAGAATGCGGTTCGCATCACGTCGGTGTCCGGTGTGAAGCTTAGCACGGCCTCGACCATGGATTGCGGCACGGCGCAGGCGTTGAAGTCGTGGATCGACACCGGAATGGCACCTGCGATGCGCCCTGTCGGGACGGTCGCCCAAATCAAAGTCGCGGCCCACTATGCCTGCCGCACCCGCAACAACAAAACCGGCGCAAAGATATCAGAACACGGCAAGGGCCGCGCGATTGATATATCCGGCTTTACCCTGACCAGCGGGTCGACCGTGACAGTGCTGCGTGATTGGAACAAAGGCGCTGCGGGCACGGCGCTGCGGAAAATGCATAAGGCGGCCTGCGGTCCGTTTGGCACCGTTTTGGGGCCAGAGGCCGACCGCTATCACCGCGATCACTTCCACTTTGACACCGCCCGTTACCGCAGCGGATCGTACTGCCGTTAACGCAGGATCAGGCGCGGGGCAGGGCCAAGGGGCAGCGGCCCCAGCCTGATAAACCCATCCGACAGGCCAAGCTTTAAATCCAGCGCATTGGGGTTGCCGCCCAAGCCGCCCAAGAAATTGAGCGCGGTTTCGATGGTGTTGCGTTCGCCTGTCGTCATGACTTCGGAGATCACGGCCAGATCAAGCATTTCGCGCCAGTTTTCGGCTTTGATTGCGATCTCGCCGGTCGGGACACCGCTTTCGTCGACCGTTACATCGCCTGCCATAAACAAACGCAACGCACCCCATTTGGCCTCGGCCAGCTTTAGATTGATCACGCGCGGCTGCGGGCGGTTCACGTCGAGCGCGGTGCGGTCCCAAGGCCGGTCAAATTCGACTGTCATGTCAAACTCAAGCGCGTCCCAGACCACCGGCCAATCGAGCGGCAGGCGTAAAGCTGTGCGGGGGATGTCACCGGGGCGGAAAGCCTCGGCTGACACTTCAAACTGATAGGTCTCAGAGGTCTCTAGCTGGGTCGCACCCACCACAAGGCCGGAAGCTGCGACCAAAGTTCCGTCTTCGCGCGCAATCGACCAAGGGCCGGAGGTCAGGTTCAGCGTCTCAAGCATCAGCGACGTGCCGGGGATGAGACGCATTTCGGCGACAGTATCTTGCGACTGAAGGATCAGGCGGTCATCGAAGTAAGACAGCAGTTGTGGGGTATCGGGCAGATCAAGGGTCATATGCCCGGGCCACCATGCGGGGCTTTCAAAACGCAGACTGTCGGCCTGCCATGCGACGCCCGTGGCAGGATCAGCCAAGGCCACGGCTGTCAGGTCGGTCTGGTGGCTGAACGGAAACCCACTGCTGGCAAGGTCAGTGTATTCGGCCTGCCACCCTGCGCGCTGGCGGTCGTCAAACCACGCGGCGATGCCGGATTTGAAGCTGTAGCTGGCGAAGGCCCAATAGAGACAGAAGATCAGGCACAGACCTAAGCTCCATTTCAACAGTCTGCCCATATCAGCCCTTTCGCGTCAGCCCTTTTCACGGGCCCTCAGGTGGTGTTTACAACAGCCACGCAAGGAAGGACCAGTTTGATGTCATTTTGGGTGTTCGGATACGGATCACTTTTGTGGAATCCAGGCTTTGAGATCGCGGATCAACAGACCGCGACGCTGTCCGGTTACGGGCGGTCCTTTTGTATGCGGTCGATCCACCATCGCGGAACCGAGGAAGACCCCGGATTGGTGCTGGCGCTGGATCAGATCGAGGGGGCCGAATGTTCTGGTGTGGCGTTGCAGGTTGTCGCGGGCCAAGAGGACCAGACCCTGCAATACCTGCGCGACCGAGAGCTGATTTCATCCGCATATCTTGAACGCTGGGTGCAGGTGCAGCTGTCGGGTGGTCCAACCGTCGAGGCCTTGGCCTATGTGATCAACACGGATCACGGACAGTATTGCGGCGGGATGCCCCTTGAAGACCAAGCACAGATCATCGCCAAGGCGGTGGGCGGGCGCGGCCCGAACACGGAATATTTGTACAACACGGCCAGTCACCTGTCGCAGATCGGGTTGGAAGACCCAGAGCTGAACTGGCTGTCAGATCGGGTGCGCGCCCTTGTGGGATAAAAGGTTGGCACCGCCGCCTGTTTCTGGGTAGGCTGGCCCACAAGAGCAAAACTAGGGGCAGGAGCGCTCCCATGGCGCAGCAAAACCGCGCACGACAGGTCCAGTTTTCACAACCGTTCACTCAGATTTTTCTGATGGTGCTGGTGCTTGGCCTGACCGGAGCCTTGGCCTTTGTGGCGCTGCCACGGGTCCTTCCGATTTTTGAAGCGAACCCCTACCTGAACGGGTTCATCGTATTTGTCTTTGTGATCGGGGTGCTGGCCTGCTTTTGGCAGGTGCTGCAACTGATAAACTCGGTCCGGTGGATCGAAGACTTCGCGTCCCAAGGATCAGCGCCGCGTTATATGAAAGCGCCACGGTTGTTGGCCTCGCTTGCGTCCTTGCTGCGGGCACGTGGTGCGACAATGCAGGTCAATACGACGTCGGCACGATCCATTCTGGATTCGGTGGCGACACGTATTGATGAAGCCCGCGAGATCACAAGATACATTGTTAACCTTCTGATTTTCCTTGGTCTTTTGGGAACGTTCTACGGTTTGGCAACCACTGTTCCAGCCGTCGTGGAAACCATTCGTGGCCTTGCCCCGCAAGACGGTGAGGCCAGTATCGAAGTTTTCAACCGCTTGATGACGGGGCTAGAGGCACAGTTGGGCGGCATGGGCGTGGCCTTTGCATCGTCCTTGCTGGGTCTGGCGGGGTCGCTTGTGGTGGGCTTGTTGGAACTTTTCGCAGGACACGGGCAGAACCGGTTTTACCGCGAGCTTGAAGAATGGCTGTCGTCGATCACCCGTGTGGGCTTTTCCAGCACCGATGAGGCGGGGGGCGACAGCGCTGGGCTGGATCACGTCGCCAACCATTTGACGGATCAGATCCAACAGTTGCGCAAGTTTCATGAACAGGCCGAAGCAAGCCGCAAAGTCACCGACGGGCATTTGGTTTCGCTGGCGAAATCGGTGGAACAAATGGCCAGTGCGATGGGTGAGCAAAAGCTTGACTTGTCTGGTTTGGACCGGTTGGCCGATGGGCAAAACAGGCTGATCCAGATCGCTGAAACCCCAGCCGAGCCGATCCCTGTGGAGCCTATGGATGCCGAAAGCCGGATGCGGTTGCGGTCGATTGATGTGCAGATGCTCAAGATCCTTGAAGAACTGTCTGGTGGACGGGCCGATATGATGGCCGAGATCAGATCTGATTTGTCGGCGCTGACCAATGCGGTGGGTCCCAAGCGCCGCAAATCAGGGGATTAGGAGCGGTAGATGGCTCTGTCTCGTCGCAGCGGACACCGGTTTCAGGCCTCTATCTGGCCAGGCTTTGTCGATGCGATGACGGGTCTTTTGCTGGTGCTGATGTTCTTACTGACCATCTTTATGGTCGTCCAATCCGTGCTGAGCGATACGATTTCAGGACAGGAAAGCGAGCTGAACCAACTGTCTGGCGAAGTCGCGGCCTTGGCGCAGGCTTTGGGCATGGAACAGCGCGACAAGATGGAAGCGCAGGTCGCTTTGGGCGAAGAGCAGACCCAATTGCTGATGCTGGAAACGGAGCTTGGCACGGCCAAGTCATCCCTTGAGATCGCGCAGGCGGATGCCGCGGCCCAATCGGCACGTATTGATGCGCTGTTGCGGGATCGCGCGACCCAAGACGCAGCCCTGTTGGACCGCGATGCAAAGATCACGGCCTTTGAGGCGCAGGTTACGGCGTTGATTGCGGATCGTACGGCGGCCCAAGATCAGATTGCCGCGTTAAACACCGAACAGACCGAGCTGATGTCGCAGCAAGAGGCTTTGAACCTGTCGCTGGCCCAAGCCCGTGACGAGATCGATGCCCAGACCGAGACTGCGCGTCTGGCCGCTGCCCGCCGTGAAGCCATTGAGGCATTGGTCGCAGATCTGCGGCGTCGCAATGCTGAGACCGAAGGGCAGGTGGGGTCTTTAGGAACAGAATTGACGGCGGCGCAGGCGGCATTGAGCGATGAAGAAGCCGCCCGTTTGGCGGAAGCCGCCGCGGCCGAGGCCTTGCGGACGCGCTTGCAGGCCGCCGAGACCGAGTTAACTGCGATGACCCTGTCGCTGGAAAGTCAGAGGCAGGAGGCCGAAGACACCCTGACCTTACTGGCCGCAGCACAGGCAGCCCGCGCGCAACTGGCCGCCGATCTGTCCGCGACCACATCGAGTGCCACAGACAGTGAGGCGACCGTGGCAGAGTTGCAGGACCAGTTGCGTGCGGCCTTGGCAGCCAAATCCGCAGCCGAGGCCCGTATCGAGACTGAAATGTCGGTCGCGGAACAACGTGCGGCCCTTTTGGCGCAGGCGAATGATGTGCTGTCCCAAGAACAGGCCGCCAGTGCCGCGAGCCAGAGGCAGACGGCGCTTTTGAACCAACAGGTCGCGGATTTGAGGGCGCAATTGGGCGATTTGCAGGACTTGCTGGATGATGCCCGTGCGCGCGATGAAGGGGCCGAGGTCGAAATTGCGACCTTGGGGGCGCAGCTGAACCAGGCTTTGGCCCGTGTTGCGGTGGAAGAACGCAAACGCCGTGCCGCCGAGGAAGCCGAAAACGAGATTCTTGCGGCTGAAAAGAAGGCGCTTCAAGAAGACCGCGCGCGGCTTGAGATCGAAAAGGCGGAGCTTGAGGCCAAAAAGGCCGAGCTTGAAAGCCAGAACACGGAATTGGAATCCGAGACTGAAACGCTCGCCCGTTTCCGGTCTGAGTTCTTTGGGCGTCTGCGCGATGTTTTGGGTGCGCAAGACGGTGTTCGCATTTCGGGGGACCGGTTTGTGTTTGCATCCGAGGTTCTGTTTGCGCCCGGTGCAGCCGAGCTGTCAGCCGAAGGGCAAGCCGAAGTCGCCAAGGTTGCTGATATTCTAAGAACCGTTGCCAGCGACATTCCATCCGAGATCAACTGGATCATTCGCGTTGACGGGCATACGGACAATGTGCCGTTGTCAGGGCTTGGCGCTTATGCGGACAATTGGGAGCTGAGCCAAGCGCGGGCCTTGTCGGTCGTCCGGTTCATGTCGGATCAGTTGGGGATCAGCCCCACGCGACTGGCGGCGAACGGGTTCGGAGAATTCCAGCCTTTGACCACCGAGGACACCCCAGAGGCGCGGGCCCAGAACCGCCGGATTGAATTGAAATTCACTGAAAAGTAGCGGCTGAAAATGCAAAAGCCCCCGCCGTTTGAAGGGGCGAGGGCTTTGATGCGTTATATGTGGCTGTCTTTATTCGGCAGTCAAAAGCGGGGGCTTTTTGCCTGAAAGTTTCAACGCTTCTGGTCCTTCGATTTGAATATCCAGATCGCCTTTCTTGACGCCGACCTTGACTACACCGCCTTTGGCGAGTTTGCCGAACAGCAATTCCTCGGCCAGTGGCTTTTTGATGTGTTCCTGGATCACACGCGCCAGAGGCCGTGCGCCCATTTTGTCATCGTAGCCTTTGTCGCCCAGCCATTCGGCGGCTTTCTCGGATAGCTCAATCGTTACGTTGCGGTCCATCAGTTGGGCCTCAAGCTGCAGCACGAACTTTTCGACAACGCGGCTGATGATCTTCTTGCCAAGTGGCGCAAAGGCGATGACGGCATCCAAGCGGTTGCGGAATTCAGGCGTGAATGTCCGTTCAATCGCGGCTGTATCTTCACCTTCCCGACGATCACGCCCGAAGCCGATGGCTTCTTTGGCTTGTTCGGCAGCACCTGCGTTCGATGTCATGATCAAAACCACATTGCGGAAATCCACCGTCCGGCCATTGTGGTCGGTCAGTTTGCCGTGGTCCATCACCTGCAACAGAATGTTGTAGACGTCAGGATGCGCTTTTTCCATCTCATCGAGCAACAGAACACAGTGCGGATGTTGGTCCACGCCGTCGGTCAGCATGCCGCCTTGGTCGAAGCCCACATAACCGGGAGGTGCCCCGATCAGACGGGAAACGGCGTGCTTTTCCATGTACTCTGACATGTCAAAGCGCAGCAGTTCGACGCCCAAGGTATCAGCCAGTTGTTTGGCGACTTCGGTTTTACCTACGCCGGTTGGACCCGCGAAAAGGTAGTTGCCGATGGGCTTTTCAGGTTCGCGCAGGCCTGCACGGGCCAGTTTGATCGCGGATGACAGCGATTCAATCGCTTTGTCTTGCCCGAAGACCACGCGTTTCAGCGAGGCCTCCAAGTCTTTCAGCACAACCGCATCGTCTTTCGACATGTTCTTCGGCGGAATCCGCGCGATCTTGGCGACCACGTTTTCGATTTCCTTGGTGCCGATGGTCTTGCGACGTTTGGCGGCGACGACCAGATGCTGGGCTGCACCGGCTTCATCGATCACGTCGATCGCTGAATCTGGCAGTTTGCGGTCGTTGATATAGCGCGATGCCAGTTCCACGCTCGTTTTGATGGCGTCGGACGTATATTTGACCGAGTGGTGATCCTCGAAATACGGCTTCAACCCTTTAAGGATCTTCACCGCGTCTTCAACAGTTGGCTCTGCCACATCGATTTTTTGGAAACGACGCGACAAAGCGCGGTCTTTTTCAAAGTGCTGGCGGAATTCCTTGTAGGTCGTGGACCCCATTGTCCGCAGTTTGCCGCCCGCAAGGGCAGGCTTCAGCAGGTTAGAGGCATCCATCGCGCCGCCAGATGTGGCACCTGCACCGATAACGGTGTGGATTTCATCGATAAAGAGCACCGCGTCATCGTGGTCTTCAAGCTCGGTCACGACGGCCTTCAAACGTTCCTCAAAATCACCGCGGTAGCGTGTGCCGGCAAGCAGTGCGCCCATGTCGAGCGAATAGATCGTCGCATTGGCCAAAATCTCAGGCGTCTCACCAGTGACGATCTTACGGGCCAGACCTTCGGCGATGGCGGTTTTGCCAACGCCCGGATCACCGACCAGAAGCGGGTTGTTCTTGCGACGGCGGCAGAGCACTTGGATGCAGCGTTCAACCTCGGAATCGCGGCCGATCAGCGGGTCAACATCGCCTTCGCGGGCTTTTTCGTTCAAATCCACGCAGTATTTATCAAGCGCGCTTTCTTTGGCTTCGCCTTCGGTCACGCCGGGGGCTTCTTGTTCGGGCTCTTTTGAACCTGACACAGGGCGGGCTTCGCCGTAGGCAGGATCTTTGGCGACGCCGTGGGCGATGAAGTTCACCGCATCATAACGGGTCATCCCCTGTTCTTGCAGGAAGTAGGCCGCGTTGCTTTCGCGTTCTGCAAAGATCGCAACAAGCACATTGGCGCCTGTCACTTCGGTGCGGCCAGACGATTGCACATGGATCGCGGCGCGTTGGATGACGCGCTGGAAGGCGGCTGTTGGCACGGCCTCGGACCCGTCAATGTCGGTCACAAGGTTTTGCAGGTCTTCGTCAATGAATTCGACCAACGTGCTGCGCAGGTCATCGACATCGACGCTACAGGCTTTCATGACGCGCATGGCGTCAGGTTCGTCGATCAGAGACAAAAGCAAGTGTTCAAGTGTCGCAAATTCATGGCGACGGGCATTCGCCAAGGCGAGTGCGGAATGAATGGCTTGCTCGAGCGTATTTGAAAATGAAGGCACGTTTTGTGCTCCTCTTATGTTCTGGGTTGGGACGGTCAGCCGATGAAGGTTTTTCGTCCGTAACCTTGGCCTTGATAAGTTAGAGTTTGATTGATCTTGACCCAGCTTCAAGTTTTTTCTTTGTTTTTTTTGCCTCATTTCGAAAAAGTGACGAGAAAAGAGGCGGATTTAACGATTTAGAAACGATCTTTGCGGGCGCGGACTTCTGTGAAAACGGCAACAGGATCAGCGCCTTGAAGGTCAACGGCCGCCTGAACACCCGGATCATTGGACCTTAAAAACGGGTTTGTTGCTTTTTCCAGCGACAATAATGACGGCACAGTCGCTTTGCCCATGCCCCGCAAACGCTCGATTTCTGTCATCCGCGCTTTGAGGTCTGCGTTGTCAGGATCGACCGTGATTGCAAAGTTGGCGTTGCTGGTTGTGTATTCATGGCCCGAACAGATGAGCGTGTCGTCGGGCAATGCTGCCAGCTTTTCCATGCTGGCATACATCTGCGCAGGCGTGCCCTCAAACAACCGCCCGCAGCCCAGTGCCATGAGGCTGTCCGCTGTAAAGGCCAGTTTACTGTCCGCGAAGTGAAACGCGATGTGTCCTATGGTGTGGCCTGACACATCCAGAACTTCTGCGGTTTCGCCACAGATTGTCACGCTTTCGCCTTCCGATACCGCCACATCCAAAGGCGGCAGGCGGTGTGCATCGGCTTTGGCGCCGATCACTTTGAGGTCTGCGCGACCGTCTAACCCATCTAACCCATCTATGTGGTCCCAATGATGGTGTGTGAGAATGACGGTCGTTAGTCGCCACCCCGATGCGGCGACGGCTGCATTGATCGGATCGGGTTCCGGCACATCGACCAGAGCGCATTCGCCTGTATCTGGATTGCCGATCAGATAGGCATAGTTGTCTTGCAGGCAGGGGATGGTGATCAACTCAAGAGGCATGGCTTGCTTTCCAATCGGGGCTGTGGTGACCTCAGCTTGCTGGAACACAGGCAAAGATACAATGCATCTCGACGTTCAAGACCTGCGCAACTTTTACTACCGGTCTGCCCTTGGGCGGGCGGCGCAAAAGGCGGTGCGCGATAAGGTGCTGGAGGTTTGGCCGGAAGCCAAGGGGTTGACGGTTGCGGGGTTCGGGTTTGCGGCCCCCTTGCTGCGTCCCTACCTTGAGGATGCCAGACGGGTCTTGGCGCTGATGCCAGGGCCGCAGGGTGTGATGGCCTGGCCTGCGGGTGAGCCGAACGTGGCGGTGCTGACTGAGGAAACATTGTGGCCGGTTGAGACGGGCCATGTGGACAGGCTGGTGGTGATGCACGGGCTTGAGACGTCCGAGCGCGCATCGAAACTGCTAGAGGAATGTTGGCGGGTTTTGGGGCCGGGGGGTAAGGCGCTGTTTATTGTGCCCAACCGTGGCGGGTTGTGGTCGCGCAGTGATAAAACGCCCTTTGGCTATGGCAGGCCCTATACGCTCAGCCAGCTGGAAGCCCAGTTGAAGCAACACCAGTTCCTGCCCGAACATCATCGCAGTGCTTTGTATCAACCCCCGTCAGAGCGGCGGTTCTGGCTGAAGGCCGGGGCCTTTTGTGAACGGATGGGGGCGAAGATGCCAATTCAGGTCGCAGGCGGGGTTTGGATGGTTGAGGCCAGCAAGCGCGTGCATGCGCAAACGGGGACGACCGCGAAGGTGAAACGCCCCGTACGCGTACCAAATGCAGTCGCGGAGCCTGCGGTCGGACGGATGTCACGGAATCTCGACGGGTCCAATTCTTAACGGAATCGCCCGAAACCGGCGCTAAACCTGCCGATTTCAGAAACATTTTTTTGAAGCAATACGTCGCAGGGGGCGCAAAGCCCTATTTTTATGGGGGATGGGGGGTGAACTCTTTGTGCGCAAGTATGTTGCGGGGTGAGGAATGCTCTGCTACATCCCCCCTGATTTTGACGCTTTGGTAACTTCCTGAGCGCGCTAACCGGTCCGGATCGCGCGAGTTGTTCGTGTAGTGTCTGTGACAAACTGTCGAAAGGGTGGACGTGTCCGAACCAGCTTCGATTTCTACAGGCATCGCAGCACGCTATGCCACAGCCATGTTTGAATTGGCGAAAGAGTCCAAGAAAATGCCCGCGTTGGAAAAAGACATCGCGGAGCTGAGCGCCACAATGGACAGCAGCGATGATTTCAACGCTTTGATCCATTCGCCGCTTTATTCACGCGAAGAGCAAGCCAGCGCCGTGACGGCCATTGCCAAAAAGATGAAGCTGTCTCCGGTTGTCGGCAACACGCTGACCTTGATGGCCCAAAAGCGCCGTTTGTTTGTGCTGCCGCAATTGGTTGCCACGCTGCGCGACTTGATCGCAGAGGACAAAGGCGAAGTGACCGCTGATGTGATCAGCGCCAAGGCCCTGACAAAAGCACAATCCGACAAACTGGCCGCCAAGCTAAAGGCCAAGTTCGGCAAGACAGTTACTATCCACGCATCCGTCGATGAAACACTCATCGGCGGTTTAATCGTCAAAGTGGGCTCGAAGATGATCGACACGTCGATCCGCTCCAAGCTCGATTCCCTTCAGAACGTAATGAAAGAGGTCGGATAAATGGGTATCCAAGCAGCGGAAATTTCCGCAATCCTTAAGGACCAGATCAAAAACTTCGGTAAAGAAGCCGAAGTCGCCGAAGTTGGCCGTGTGCTGTCTGTTGGTGACGGTATCGCCCGTGTGTACGGTCTGGACAACGTCCAAGCCGGTGAGATGGTTGAATTCCCCGGTGGCATTCAAGGCATGGCTTTGAACCTCGAATCCGACAACGTCGGTGTTGTTATCTTCGGGTCTGACCAAGACATTAAAGAAGGCGACGTTGTAAAACGGACCAAGTCCATCGTGGACGTTCCTGTTGGCAACGGCCTGCTGGGTCGCGTTGTGGACGGTCTGGGCAACCCGCTGGACGGCAAGGGCCCGATCAAGACGAAAACACGCGGTGTGGCCGACGTAAAAGCGCCGGGCATTATCCCGCGTAAATCGGTTCACGAGCCTATGGCAACTGGCCTCAAGTCCATCGATGCGATGATCCCGATTGGCCGTGGCCAGCGCGAGCTTGTCATTGGTGACCGTCAAACCGGAAAAACAGCCGTGGCACTGGACGCCATCCTGAACCAGAAGGTCTATAACGAGGCTGCTGGCGACGACGAAAACCAGAAAATGTACTGTGTCTACGTGGCGATTGGCCAAAAGCGGTCGACTGTGGCCCAGCTGGTGAAAAAGCTTGAAGAAACAGGCGCGATTGAGTATTCGATCGTTGTGGCTGCGACAGCGTCCGATCCTGCCCCGATGCAGTATCTGGCCCCTTACACCGCGACTGCGATGGCCGAATTCTTCCGCGACAATGGCCGTCACGCGCTGATCATCTATGATGATTTGTCCAAGCAAGCGGTTGCCTATCGTCAGATGTCTTTGCTTCTGCGTCGCCCACCGGGCCGCGAAGCCTACCCGGGCGATGTTTTCTACCTTCACTCTCGTTTGTTGGAGCGTTCTTGTAAGCTGAACGAAGACAACGGTTCTGGCTCTTTGACGGCTCTGCCGGTTATTGAAACCCAAGGTGGTGACGTGTCTGCGTTTATTCCGACCAACGTGATTTCGATCACCGACGGTCAGATCTTCCTTGAAACAGAGCTGTTCTACCAAGGCATCCGCCCTGCGGTGAACACTGGTTTGTCGGTGTCTCGCGTTGGATCGTCTGCGCAGACCAATTCGATGAAGTCTGTTGCCGGTCCGGTGAAACTTGAGCTTGCTCAGTACCGCGAAATGGCTGCTTTTGCGCAGTTCGGGTCCGATCTGGACGCCGCAACCCAGCAATTGCTGAACCGTGGTGCGCGTTTGACCGAGCTGATGAAACAGCCGCAGTATTCGCCGCTGACAAACGCTGAAATCGTTTGCGTCATCTTTGCAGGCACCAAAGGCTATCTGGATGGCATCGAAGTTGGTGACGTTGGCCGCTTTGAAGCGGGCCTGCTGGCGCATTTGCGTGGCAAGCACAGCGATTTGCTTGGCTGGATCACCAAGGAAGACCCCAAAATCAAGGGTGAAGCCGAGGATAAGATCAAAGCAGCACTCGACGAATTCGCCGCTGACTTTTCTTGATTTGAGGACCCTCCAAGATGCCTAATCTTAAGGACCTAAAAAACAGGATCGCGTCGGTCAAATCGACCCGCAAGATCACCAAGGCCATGCAAATGGTTGCGGCCGCAAAACTGCGCCGCGCCCAAGAGGCAGCCGAGGAATCGCGTCCCTACACAGAACGGTTTAACGCTGTTCTGGGTGGGCTTGCAGCCTCCGTCGGTGGCAGCGACAGTGCGCCAAAACTGCTTGCAGGCAACGGCAACGATCAGGTGCACCTTCTGGTGGTCATGACCGCTGAACGTGGTCTGTGCGGTGGCTTTAACGGCAACATCGCTAAGCTGGCAAAACAGCAGGCAATGGATCTGGAAGCGCAAGGAAAAACCGTTAAAGTTCTGACGGTTGGCAAGAAAGGTCGCGACGCAATCAAACGCGATCTGGAAGACAAGTTCGTCGGCCATGTTGATCTGAGCGCTGTCAAACGGATGTCCTACGCCGATGCCCAAGGCATCGCCAAAGACGTTCTGGCCCGCTTTGATGGTGGTGAATTTGACGTCGCCACGATCTTTTATGCGCAGTTTGTAAACGTGGTCACGCAGATCCCGACAGCACAGCAGATTATTCCTGCCGCCTTCGACGCACCGGAAGAGGGTGCAGCGACAACGCTTTACGATTACGAGCCGTCAGAAGAAGCCATTTTGGCCGATCTGCTGCCCCGTGGTGTTGCGACGCAAATCTTTGCGGCATTGCTCGAAAACGGAGCATCGGAGCAGGGCGCGCGCATGTCTGCAATGGACAACGCGACCCGCAACGCAGGCGAGATGATCGACAAGCTGACCATCCAATACAACCGCTCGCGTCAGGCCGTTATCACCAATGAGCTGATCGAAATTATTTCGGGCGCTGAAGCGCTCTAGGAACCGGAGAAATCACAATGGCAAAAGCAGCTACAAAAGCCAAAGCGACTGGCAATATTACACAGATCATCGGCGCGGTTGTGGACGTTCAGTTCACAGGCGACCTGCCGAAGATTTTGAACGCTTTGACCACCGACAACAACGGCAACAAGCTGGTGCTCGAAGTGGCGCAGCACTTGGGCGAAAACACGGTTCGTGCCATCGCGATGGACGCCACCGAAGGTTTGGTCCGCGGTCAAGCGGTCACTGACACCAACGGCCCGATCATGGTTCCGGTTGGGGATATGACCTTGGGTCGCATCATGAACGTTGTTGGTGACCCGATTGACGAAAAAGGCCCGATTGGCGCGAAAGACAGCCGGTCTATCCATGGCGATGCGCCTGACTTTGCATCCCAGTCCACTGCCTCTGAAGTTCTGGTAACCGGCATTAAGGTAATTGACCTTCTGGCCCCCTACGCCAAGGGTGGTAAAATTGGTCTCTTCGGCGGTGCGGGTGTTGGTAAAACGGTTCTTATTCAGGAGCTTATCAACAACATTGCGAAGGTACACTCCGGCTACTCCGTGTTTGCGGGTGTGGGTGAGCGGACCCGTGAAGGGAACGATCTGTACTACGAATTCATCGAATCTGGCGTTATCAACGCGGAAGACCTGACCAAATCCAAAGTGGCCTTGGTCTACGGCCAGATGAACGAGCCTCCCGGTGCGCGTATGCGTGTTGCTCTGTCTGGTCTGACAATGGCCGAACAGTTTCGCGACCAGTCTGGTACAGACGTTTTGTTCTTTGTCGACAACCAGCCAACACTGGCCACCGACATGGGCGCGATGCAGGAACGCATTACATCAACCAAGAACGGGTCTATTACATCCGTTCAAGCGATTTACGTCCCTGCGGATGACTTGACTGACCCGGCACCAGCCACATCCTTTGCCCACTTGGACGCGACAACGGTTCTGGACCGTGCGATTTCTGAAAAAGGCATCTACCCTGCGGTTGATCCACTCGGGTCCACATCCCGCTTGCTTGACCCTGCGGTCATCGGGGAAGAGCACTACGCGGTTGCGGCTGACGTTCAGCAGACATTGCAGCGTTACAAATCCTTGCAAGACATCATCGCGATCCTTGGCATGGACGAACTCAGCGAAGACGACAAACTGACAGTATCGCGTGCGCGTAAGATCGAGCGTTTCTTGTCGCAGCCGTTTGACGTGGCCGAAGTCTTCACCGGCGCGCCTGGTATTCAGGTGCCGTTGGAAGAGACCATCGCATCCTTCAAAGCCGTTGTGGCAGGTGAATATGATCACCTTCCAGAAGGGGCCTTCTACATGGTCGGCGGCATCGAAGATGTGAAAGCAAAAGCCGCGAAAATGGCAGACGCCGCAGCCTAAGGGAGCCTGACAAATGGCAGATACGATGCAATTCGATCTGGTGTCCCCTGAACGGCGTCTCGCGTCGATGCAAGTGACGTCGGTTCAACTGCCCGGTGCAGACGGGGATATGACAGCGATGGCAAACCACGCCCCGCTGATCACAACCCTGCGCCCCGGTGTGATGACCGTCGAAGGCCCTGAAGGCAAAGCGGAATATGCGGTGACAGGTGGTTTCGCTGAAATCAACGCAGAGGGCATGTCCGTACTGGCCGAAAAAGCGATGCTTTTGGCGGACGTGACCGCCGAGGACATGGACGCACTGATGACCGATGCCAATGAAGCCGCAAGTGCAGCTTCTGGAGACGGCCTTGACGTTGCCAACAAGCTGGTGGCCGATCTGACCGCTTTGCGTGCCGCTGCGGGTCTTGAACGCCGCGCATGATTGGCTTTGGCCGAACACGATTTGAAATGGCCCTGCTGCATGCGGGGCCTTTTCCATTTTTCGGCCTACGTTTTGCCGAATTCGAAGTGTAGGGAAACGGGACGACTATGACCCAAGGCCCTATGAAACGCATTCCGACCCATTCCATTGGCATCTCTCAAGGAGATGAAACCCTGTTCTCGGATTTCGAGAACGGAGGGCCAATGTGGACAGGCAAAGGCAAGCGTGAATCCAGAAAACACATCAATTTTTCAACACCTTACAGAACACCACCTGCCGTGCAGGCCTCTATGTCGCTGTGGGATATTGACGGCTCTAAAGTCATGCGGGCTGACGTGGCAGCTGAGAATGTACACGAGACGGGGTTTGATCTGGTGTTCAGAACATGGGGTGACACACAGGTTGCACGGGTGCGGGTGGCATGGATGGCCATCGGTGAATTGCCTGACGACGACCAGTGGGAACTCTACTAAGCACAGCTATACCCCACGGCGCCCTGTTTTCTTCTTGGGAAAAATACCTCGGGGTGTGGGGCAGAGCCCCAAGTAAAATGTCGCGTTCGGGGCAAAGCCCCGAGCAATTGCCTCAACCGCCGTACATACCTTCATAGATCGGGCCGAGCGTTTCGCTCTCAAACAGCGACGATACCGATGTCCCGTTCCAGATGTTCAGGATCGCCTGCGCAAACATAGGCGCGGTCGGCACGATACGGATGTTGGGGGCGGCCTTCACGGGCTCTGTCGGCTGAATACTGTCCGTGATCACCAACGACTTCATCACAGACTTTGTCACACGCTCCACCGCAGGGCCGGACAACACGCCGTGGGTGATGTAAGAATGGACTTCGGCGGCACCGTTCTCCAGCAAAACCTCAGCGGCTTTGCACAGAGTGCCAGCCGTATCGCAAATGTCGTCTACGATCAGACAGACCTTGCCCTCAACATTGCCGATCACTGTCATTTCAGCAATCTCGCCCGGCTTTTCGCGGCGTTTGTCCACAATGGCGAGGGGGGAGTTGATCCGTTTGGCCAGTTCCCGTGCGCGGGCCACACCGCCTACGTCAGGTGAGATGACCATCAGATCGCTCATGCGATCTTTAAACTGTGTCTCAATATCCAACGCAAAGATGGGCGAGGCATAAAGGTTATCGACCGGAATGTTGAAAAACCCTTGGATCTGAGCGGCATGCAGGTCCATCGTCAGGACCCGCTCAATGCCGGCCTCGACCAGCATGTCTGCGACCAGCTTAGCACTAATAGGCGTGCGGGCCTTGGTGCGGCGGTCTTGGCGGGCATAGCCGAAGTAGGGCAGCACTGCCGTCACCCGAGACGCAGAGGATCTGCGCAGCGCGTCTGACATGATCAAAAGTTCCATCAGATTGTCATTGGCAGGGTTCGATGTGGGCTGGATGATGAACATATCCTCACCGCGCACGTTCTCAAACACTTCCACAAAAATCTCGCCATCATTGAACCGCTCAACCCGCGCATCGACCAGCCCTACATTTACCCCGCGATGCATAGACATCCGCCGTGCAATGGCTTCGGCAAGCGGTTGGTTTGCGTTTCCCGAGATCAGCTTGGGTTCGATGATTTGTGGCATGGCAGTGCGGTCCTTGGCAAAGGCGTTTTATGACAGAATCGTGACGTTGACACCGCTTACCACGGGCGTAGGGTCTGACCAACATCTAGCGGAGCAGGAGACCTCAAATGGCCCATATAGACTACTATTTTGCGACGATTTCGCCCTTTACCTATTTGGTTGGTACACGCCCCGCTGAAATCGCGGCCAAACACGGTGCAACGATCACCTATAAGCCGATGGATATCATGGGCCTGTTCGGCCGCACGGGCGGCGTGCCCCCGAAGGATCGGCACCCCAACCGGCAGGAATACCGCCTGCAAGACATGGCACGGCGGTCCAAAAAGCTGGAGATGCCTTTGAACCTGAAACCTCAGTTCTGGCCAACCAACCCAGCGCCCTCATCCTATGCGATCATTGCGGCTCAAAACGCTGGCGGCGACGTGGCTGGTCTTGTCGCAAGCCTAACGCGTGCCTGCTGGTCCGAAGAAAAAGACATCGCCCAAGACGACGTGATCAAAGCCTGCCTTGAAGCCTCTGGTTTTGATCCCGCACTTGCGGACAGCGGCCTGTTGCAAGGCGCTGAAACCTATGCCCAAAATCTGGAAGATGCGGTCAATGACGGAGCCTTCGGCGCGCCGTTTTTCATTACGGACAACCAGCGGTTCTGGGGCGAAGATCGTCTTGATGATCTTGATGATCTGTTGGCAGGCAAGCTGTAAGCGCGCCCCATGACGACCTTTTCACGTACTTTCGGTACGGGCCCTCGAAAAGTCATTGCGATCCACTGCTCTCTCGCCCATTCGGGCGCTTGGGCAGGGGTCGGAAAGCTGATGGGGAATGAGATCAGCCTGCTTGCAATGGACATGCCCGGCCATGGCAGATCGTCCGATTTCGACGGGCAGGGCGACATTCAGGATTTCACCACCGCCGAAGGCTTGGCCCTGCTGTCAGAACCTATGGACGTGATCGGCCATTCATTCGGCGCAACGGTTGCCCTGCGCATGGCCATTGCGCGTCCCGATCTGGTGCGGACACTTACCCTGATCGAGCCTGTTTTCTTTGCTATCGCGCTTGAAGACGCCCCCGAAGTCGTTGAAGCCCATGAAACCGAGCTGGCGGATTTTGAGAACGGCTTAAAGACAGGTGACTACGAATTGGCCGCCCGCACCTTCGTCCGTGTTTGGGGAGATGGTCGCAAATGGACCGATCTGCCCGATGAATTGCGCCAGTACATGATTGACCGGATTACCTTTATCCCGCTCGCACGGCCCGCACTTTATGATGATCGGGCGGGGCTATTGAGCGCGGGTGTGTTGGATGCAGTCTCAATGCCAACCTTGGTTGTTGACGGTGGCGCGACGCACCCGATTATGACCCCTGTTTGTGATGGCTTGGCAAACCGTTTGCCTAACGCCACCCGTCTGACGGTAGACGGGGCTGGGCATATGGTGCCAATCACCCATGCGGGCGCCTTTGCGGACGGGTTGCGCGAGCTGTTCAGCCTTTCGCCAGCGCAATGAACTGATCTATCAGATCATCAGTGATGGACCAGTCGCAAACCAAACGACAGGTCAGCATCTCGGCCTCATCTGCTCCTTCCAGCGCACCCATCAAGTAATAGGCGGCCCCTGCATCCTTTAACCTGCGGTGGGCAGCGCGGGGCAGTTGGGCGAAGATCATATTGGCCTGCGGCTCATACAAGAACGCTGCACCTGCGTCGCGCAATCCCTTGGTAAGTCTGGTACAATTGGCATTTGCACGGGTCGCCAGATCAAGCCAAAGATCGTCCTTCAGATAGCCGGCCATTTGGGCGGACAGATAGCGATGCTTGGAAAACAAATGCGCAGCACGCTTGCGTCGAAGTTCAAACTCCCAGGCTTTGGACGGGTCGAAAAAGATGACGGCCTCAACGCCCATCAGCCCGTTCTTGGTGCCGCCAAAGCTAACCACATCAACGCCCGCTTTCCACGTCATCTCGGCGGGCGTGCAGCCCAAGGCCACAACCGCATTGGCAAAGCGCGCGCCATCGAGATGGACAGGCGCGTCAAAGCTTTTCGCAACTTCACAAAGCGCCGACAACTCGGTCAGACTGTAAAGCGTGCCTTTCTCTGTCACTTGCGTGATCGAAACCGGCCCGCGCTGAACCCCGTGCACAACGCCTTGGGCCGTGGCGGATAGGGCGTCTTTCAGATCAACGGGTGACATTTTTTCACCGCTGCCCACGAGGGTCAGCTTGGCCCCGCCTGCATAGAATTCGGGCGCGCCACATTCGTCTTCGTGGATATGGGCGACGGGGCTGCAATAGATGGTCTGATAGGGCTGGCAGTAACAGGCCAAGGCGAGCGAATTGGCGGCGGTGCCGGTGGGCACAAGATAGATCGCGGCCTCGGGCGCTTCAAAGATGTCACGCAGGCGGGTCACCACGTCAGCGTTCAGATCATCGGCGCCGTAGGGCATCTGCCAGCCTGTATTGGCTGCCGCAATCACATCCATGACCTGCTGCGGGACGGGCCCTGCGTTGTCAGAAGCAAAAAACATCTATGTTGGCTCCTCGATGATGTGCTCTTCCCAATCGTCTTCGGGAATGTCGAATTCGGACAGGGTTTGCCCGCGCACCGATATGCCCGCGCTGTGGACGGTTTCAGGATCACCCGAAATCAACGGATGCCAGTCAAACAAGGGCTTGCCCTTCCACAACAGCCGGTAGGCGCAGGTCAAGGGCATCCAATAGGCGTGGGTGTCCAGATTGTCGGGGGTCAGCACGATGCAATCAGGGACAAATTGATGGCGAATGTCGTATTGGCCGCAGCGGCAGGTGTCATCATCCAACAACCGGCAGGCCACGCGGGTCAATGCGACCTCGCCAGTGTCTTCGTCTTCAAGCTTGTTCAGGCAGCACTTGCCGCAGCCATCACAAAGCGCCTCCCATTCCTTTTGAGACAGCTTTTTCAATGGCTTGCGTTCCCAGAACCGGTCTTTCAGACCCGTACGGTCAATCGGATCGGCGGGGCGTTTCACAAGGCATCCAACAGGGTGCGCGCGCGGGCGCAATCCGCGTCCATCTGAGTGATCAATGCGTCGAGCCCGTCAAAGTTTTCCTCAGGGCGCAGAAATTCGACCAAAGCCACCGACAGCGTCGCGCCGTAAAGATCGCCAGAGAAATCAAAGATAAAGGTCTCAAGGTTGGGACGGTTTTCGCCAAACATAGGCCGAACCCCCATCGAGGCCGCTCCCTGATAGCTGCCCTGATGCGGTCCATCGAGCACATCTACAAGCACCGCATAGACGCCAAAGGCAGGCGGATGCAGGCCGTCGATGGACATATTGGCGGTGGGATACCCCAGCTCGCGGCCGCGCTGCTCGCCGCCAATAACGGGGCCTTCGATGCGGTGCCAATGCCCTAGCATCGCGGCGGCACGGGCAGGGTCGGCGTCGGTCAGTGCTTGGCGAATTGCAGTCGATGAAACAGTTGTCTCAGAGTGGGCCAGCAGGGGCGCAACGGTCACGCCAAATCCCATGTCTTCACCAAACCGGATCATGTCTGCGGCAGACCCGGCGCGGCCTTTGCCAAAGCAAAAGTCAGCGCCAATAACGACATGGCGCAGGCCCAAACCTTCTTTGATCACATCGCGGGCGAAGGCATCGGGGGTCAGGCCAGACAGCCCCGCATTGAAATTCAGCTCATAAAGGCGCTCAACTCCGACCTTGGCCAGACGGGAACTGCGCGCAGCGGAGCTCATCAGTCGAAAAGGCGGGGCGTCAGGGGCGAAAAAGGCGCGAGGGTGCGGCTCGAACGTAAGAACACCCAACGGGGCGTCGGCACCGGCTGCACGGGCCATATCGATCACGGACATATGGCCCAAATGAACGCCGTCAAAATTCCCGATCGCGACCGAGGCCCCCCGATCGCGCGGCTCAACAAATTGGTAATCCCGAACAATGCGCATGGGAAACGGGTTAGCGGCCACACAGGACAGGCGCAAGCATCACAGCTTCTTTGTTCCAGAAAAATCCCCGCCGGAGGCATCGAAGGGGCGTCAAAAACCCGATCAGTCGAATTTGCGTGACGGGGCCAATACAGTCGCCTCGCCGATCAGCACCTTCTTGCCCTCAACCGAGCAATGACATTCCAGTTGAACACGACGCTTTGCGGGGTCGATGTCGATCACTTTGACCTCAGCATAGACCATGTCACCAGGGCGAACAGGGGCTAGGAATTTCAGAGATTGGCCCATGTAGACTGTGCCATGACCAGGCAGCTGTTCGCCAATCACAGCTGAAATGAGACCAGCGGTCAGCATGCCGTGGGCAATGCGACCTTCAAAAATAGTGTCGCGGGCGTATTCGTCGTCCAAATGCACAGGATTTCGGTCAGTCGACACTTGCGCGAACATCTCGATGTCTTCGTCGGTCACGACCTTCTGAAGATAACGGGACATGCCCATTTCGATGTCTTCAATACAGATCGTGCCGCGTGGCAGGTTGTCCAACATTTGACCCTCCAAAGGAATCTGGTGCGTAACAAATTGACGCCAAAGGCATCGCTTGCGCAACAATATTACTTTGCAGGTGCAGAAATCAAGTCTTTTTACAGATTATCTCAGATAGCCGATGGAATAGGTGGGGGACGACATTTCTGTTTCCAAATAACGGGTTAGCGCAGTCGGATCGGGCTGGGTTTCGGTTTTTGTATCGGCACGTGCCAAACCGCCCGTGATGAACAGAGAATCAATGTCTTCGCCGATGGCCCCGCGGATGTCTGTTAGGATGCCGTCACCGATTGCCAAAATGGCTGTGTCGGGGACTTCTTTGCCCAGTGCGAACAGGCGGCGGCGGGCGAGGTCGTAGATGGGCGGGTGTGGCTTGCCGAAATAGAGGCTTGTACCGCCCATTTCTGAATACAGGTTCGCCAAAGCGCCTGCGCACCATTCGCGGTGCTCGCCACGGTCCACAACGATGTCCGGATTTGCACAAAGCAGTTTCAGCCCTTTTTGCTTGGCATAAAGGAAGTCCGGCCGGTTCACAGCGGGGTCCGCGAGCGCGTCAAAGGCGCCTGTGCAGACGATCCCTTCCGCTTGGTCCAGCGGCACCAGTTCGATGTCGACGGGGTTCTCAATCAGGTTCAAAGGCTCAAAGAAGGGCAGGTCGCGCTCTTCCCCGATGTGGTAGACCTTTTGCCCCACAAGCCCTTGAAACATAGCGGATCTTGCGGAATCGCCAGAGGTCGCGATGTCGTCATAGGCGTCCTTGGGCACGTTAAACCCGACCAGTTGGTCTGCCACGCTGGCGCGGGATCGGGGGGCGTTGGTCACAAGGATCACAATGCCGCCTGCCTTGCGGTAGGCTTGCAACGCTGCCACCGCTTCGGGCAGGGCCGTGACCCCGTCGTGCACACAGCCCCACAGGTCCACAAAGAGCGCCTCGTACCGGTCCGAGATTTCAAAGAGATGGTTGATGATCTGGGACATGGGACGCGCCTTATCTATGAGGGTTCAAGGGCGATTTAGGCTATGGCGGGCAAAAGGGAAAGGGGATCAAAACGGCTATGCACAACCTGTACACAACCCGTACACAACCTGTACACCGCCCGTGCACCGAAAACCGAGCAGTCCTGCTTAGGATTTTTTGTCCTGAAGATGTGTGTAAGTCTCGTTGAACCTGCGTTCCAGATGTTCCACGGCGCGCACAGGATCAGCCCCTTTGGGCGCTACATTCGCATTAAAGCTCGGGTTGAAGAAAAGCGGGACGGAAATACGCTCGGCCTGCGTTCCGATGACACGGTGCGGGGTCGCTTTGATCCGGCCGCCTGTCCAAATCTCAAGCATTTCACCGAAGTTGATGATGAATGCGCCGGGGGCTGCTGAAACGGGTATCCAACCACCGCCACGTTTGCGCACTTCCAACCCCGGCGATCCGTCTGTCGCCAACAGCGTCAAACAGCCGTAGTCGGTGTGGGTTGCAATCCCGAAGTCTTTGTCTGTCGCCCATTCTGGCCGCTGCGGATAGTAATTGCCCCGCAACAGGGCCATAGGCTGGTCAAACTTGTCTCTGAAAAAGTCACCGTCTTCACCGCAGGCCGTCGCAATCGCGCAGAGCAGATCCAGCGAAAAAGTGGTGGCCTGTGTGTAGTAGTCTTGCAGCGTTTGAGCGAACCCTTCGGGCGTTTCAGGCCAGATATTGGGCGCATAGACCGGCAGGTTTTGGCCTTCTACCGGATCCCCTTTTTGGAAGGCATACCCACAATCAAAGAACTGTTTGAAGTCGGGATTGGCGTCGGGATCAACCTGTTCGGACCCCGGCGCGCCCCAGCCGCGGTTCGATCCTGTGCCCGCCATATTCCATTGCTGTTTGGCCTCTGTCGGCAGGTGGAAAAATTGCCGGTAGGTGTCGATCACATGCGCGACCTCATCCGCAGTGATCGGGGTATTGTAGACGGTCAAAAACCCGATATCCGTGGCCCCCAACACGCAAGCCTCGCAGGCAGCCTGATGCGCAGGGTGCATTGGGTCGAGCAAGGCTTGGGCGTCGATGTTCGGGATCATTGG
>CAZWSE010000036.1:0-32655 GCA_964636575.1 uncultured Sulfitobacter sp.
TCACCTGACAGTTCTTCCGGCAAGATCAAGTTCAATACAATCGCGATCAATGCCGCTGGCAAAAGACCAGAAGTCATCAAAATACGCAGTGTATCCGGCAAGTACTGAACCGCCTTGGGATCAAGTTGCAAACCCAAGCCGATAGACAGGGAAATGGCAAAGATCACCATGTTCCGACGGTTCCAGTTGACCTCTGACAACATCGAAATACCAGCCGCAACAACCATCCCGAACATGACGATCACACCTCCGCCCAGCACCTCAATCGGAATAGTCCGGATCACAGCGCCAACTTTCGGAACCAATCCGCACAGGATCAGGAACAATGCCCCGATGGTCACAACATGGCGCGACATCACGCCTGTCATGGCAATCAAACCGACGTTCTGACTGAACGATGTGTTCGGAAACCCGCCAAAGATACCAGCCACAGCCGACCCCAAACCATCAGCATAGGTCGCGCCCGAGATTTCCTTGTCGGTCGCTTCACGCCCAGCGCCGCCTTTGGTGATACCGGACACATCGCCAACCGTTTCAACGGCTGAAACGAAGGCCATCAAGCAGAACCCGATCACAGCGGCAAAGCTGAACTCGAACCCGTACTTGAACGGCTCCGGCAAGGCCAGGGTGGCGGCTTTACCGACATTCGCAGCGATGCCGAAATCCCCGCCGAAACTGATCATGCCGACCATCAGGGCATAGATGTAGCCTACAATAATTCCGATCACGACGGCTGAGACGGCAAGCATCCCGCGCGCATAGAATTTAAGGGCAAGGGTCACAATAATCACAACACCGGCAGCCGACCAATTCAGCAACGATCCGTACTCTGGATCATTGATCTTTGGGATGCCCCCAGCCGAATACTGTATGCCGACTTTGACCAAGGCCAGACCAATCATTGTGACCACAAGCCCTGTCACCAAAGGCGGCAAAGCAAAGCGGATCTTGCCGATGAACGTGGCAATCAAAGTGTGGAACAAGCCACCGATGATGACACCGCCAAACAGTGCAGGCATCGCCTCAACACCCTTGCCCGCCACAAGCGGGATCATGATCGGGATAAAGGCAAAGGACGTGCCCTGCACAATCGGCAGGCGGGCGCCAACGGGTCCAAACCCGATGGTTTGAAACAGCGTCGCAACGCCGGCAAACAGCATCGACATCTGAATAAGGTAGGTCATATCAGGAAAACCCTGCGCCCCCGCATCCGACCCGAACCCGAAACCGGCAGCCCCCGCAATGATAATCGCAGGCGTCACGTTTGAAACAAACATCGCAAGTACATGTTGGATCCCCAGTGGGACCGCCTTGTGCAAAGCCGGTGTGTAATTCGGATCGCGGAGCTCTTCCGGCGTTCCAATAGAAGCATCTGTCATATCAATTATCCCCTAGTTGATGCAGTGCGCAGGGGCTTATGCGCCCCCGTCGTTTTTGAGTGATGTTAAGCGTCGATGATGTAGTCCTCATCGAACCAATGCTCTTCCAGATTTGCCCCGTCTCCGATGCGGTCGATGACAGCGAAGAGCCCCGGCTCGGCCAGCGGGGTCAGCACCCCGTGCCATGTGTTGCGGTGAAAGTTGATGGCTTGCCCCGATGCTGTGATGAAGGCACGCGGTGTCGTAGGTATACCGCCCTCATCAATCGCGACCACCACCAGAAACGGGTCGGCGGACATAGGCACAAAAGCCTGACTACCGCTCGGATGACGCTCCACCAGTTTCAACGGCATGGGCAGCGTTTCTTTTTGCCCTTTGAACAGGCTGACCCCCGCCCTGCCATCCGTGAAATCCAGTTGCGCTTGATCATGAAAGCGATGGCAGCGGCCTTGGTTGATGATCTTGTCAGGGTCACCCTTGGCTTCGATCACATCGCCAAACGGGGCAAAGGCCTCAGCGGTCAATGGCTCGGGTGTGATGTGCACGGTCATCCTTCAAACGCCTCAATCAAACGCAGTTCCGCGATCCGTTCCACCTGACGACAGGCCTCGGCAAACTCAGTAACGCGGTCTTGGGAAATGCGCCGTTGAAAGGCTTCGATGATCGTGGCCTTTGTGTTGTCGCGCACCGCGATGATGAAGGGAAACCCGAACTTTTCAGTATAGGCCGTATTCAAACCCGTCAGCGTTTCACGCTCGGTATCCGTCAACGCATCTAATCCGGCTGAGGCTTGTTCCGCGGTTGAAGACGCCGTCAACTGCTTGGCCTCCGCCAGCTTACCCGCCAAATCAGGGTGCGCGACCAGAACGGCCAACCGTTTGTCATCGCTCGCACTGCGGAAGACACGGGTCAGCATCTGGTGGATACCCGCTGCGGTATCATGGGTCGGGCCAAGCTCCAGATCATAAGCACCTTCCGCCACCCAAGGCGAATGTTCAAAAATGCCACCAAAGGCGTCAACAAACGTGGCGCGATCCATGTCAGACGGTCGATAAATTGGCATAGGGGGATGCTCCTTCGCCCAATGTTCCGCGATTTGCAGGCGGGTCGCGAACCAGACGCCCTCATGGGATTGGAAATGCTCGATGGCACGCCTAAGCGCTGCCGCGCGTCCGGGCCGCCCAATCAAGCGACAATGCAACCCGATAGAAAGCATCTTCGGGGCGCCGCCAACGCCTTCCTCGTACAGGTAATCAAAGCTGTCTTTCAGATAGCTCTCAAACTGGTCTCCGGTCGTGAACCCCGCCTGAATGGCAAAGCGCATATCGTTGCAATCCATCGTATAAGGCACGATCAACTGATCGCGCCCGTCAAAGCGCATCCAATAGGGCAGATCATCGGCATAGCTGTCGGCGACATAGGCAAACTGTCCGGTCTCCGCCGCCAGCCGGACCGTGTTGTTGGAACAGCGGCCCGTGTACCAGCCGCGCGGGGGCGTGCCTGTGACTTCGGTGTGCAGACGGATCGCCTCGGCCATATGGGCACGCTCTTCGTCTTCGGCCATGTCTTTGTGCTCAACCCACTTCAATCCGTGGCTGGCGATTTCCCAATCGGAAGCGATCATTGCAGCGACCTGTTCCGGCGCGCGGGCCAAAGCCGTCGCAACGCCGTAAACCGTAACAGGCAAGTCCTTCAGCATGCGATGCACACGCCAGAACCCAGCACGAGACCCATATTCGTAGATCGATTCCATGTTCCAATGGCGTTGCTCGGGCCAAGCGGCCGCCCCTGTGATTTCGGACAAAAACGCCTCTGACGCAGGATCACCGTGCAGGATGTTATTCTCGCCACCCTCTTCATAATTCAGCACAATCTGAACAGCGATCTTGGCCCCGTTCGGCCAGTTCGCCGCCGGAGGGGTCGCCCCGTATCCCGTCATATCCCTTGGGTATCTGCGCACGTCTTGCTCTCCTTGGTTGCACTTCTATAATTCAAGACAATCAAATTGTTTTTCAAGAAAAACACGAAAGAGCCTTCGGGTCACAGGGCTTTCCTGATACGCAGCACTGCTGCATACAGGACCGCACCACACAAGGAGAGAACACCATGCCCGGGTATTTGACAACGCACGTACTGGACACAGCCCGTGGATGCCCAGCCCAAGGCTTAAAAATCGAGCTGTTCAGGGTCACAGGCGAAACCCGAGCGCATCTGAAAACGCTGGTCACCAATGCAGACGGGCGTACCGATGAACAAATTTTGCCCAGCGCCGATTTTGAAACCGGCACCTATGAGCTTCTCTTTCACGCAGGCGCCTATCTTGATGCTACGGGCACACCGCCTGAAAGCCCTCGGTTCTTAGATGTGATCCCGCTGCGCTTTGGCATGTCAGAAGACACACACTACCATGTGCCGCTTTTGCTCTCACCCTTCGGCTATTCGACCTATCGGGGCAGCTAAACAGAACCATCGCGCACTGAATCCGCGATCCGTTCAATCACAAATTCCATGAACAACCGTGTCTTCGGGTCTTGTCTGCGCCGATGGGTGAACAGACACGCCATCTGGATCGGCTCGGGCGGGTTCGATGTGGCAACAGGGACCAAACGCCCCGCTTTCAGATGCTCCGCAACCTCAAAGATCGGTTTCAATATGATCCCGCTGCCGGACAAGGCCCAGTCTGTCAGCACATCGCCATCATCGGATTCATATCGGCCAGAGACCTTGCACCGTTTGACGCCACTGTCTGTTTGCAACGGCCAGCGGAACTCTTTGGCACCGGGAAAGCGCAGGTTCAGACACTCATGCTTGCCTGAAACAAGATCATCGCCAGACGCAGGATTACCATTTTCAGCGATGTAGGATGGGCTGGCGCACAGAACGCGCTCAACCGTCGCGATCTTGCGGATACGCAGGGTGCTGTCCTCTGGACGGCCCAAAAAGAACGCCAGATCAAGCCCTTCAGTCGTCAAATCTACTTTCCGATCGGTCAGGCGCAGGCGAATGCTGATCTCTGGATAGGCATCTAAAAACGCAGGCACCAAGGGGGCAATCAAGCGACGCCCGACCCCAAACGGGGCCGCCACATAAAGCGACCCTTTGGGATTGTCGGTGATATTGACCACCTGCGCTTCTGCGTTTTCAACGGCTTCCAGCACTTGGGCAGCCCCACCATAAAAGGCTTTGCCTTGTTCGGTAGGCGTCAGGCTGCGGGTGGTGCGTTGGAACAATCGCACACTCAAATGTTCTTCCAGTTGCGAAATACGCGACGATGTAACAGCAGGTGAAATCCGCAAATCACGCCCCGCCGCAGACATGCTTCCAAGCTCGTAGACGCGCACAAAGGTTCGTATGTTATCAAGATATGACATTGTTCGCTTTTATTTGATGCTGCTTGGTGTTTTGAAGTAATAGCAGAATAATGGAACGTCGGATAGAGTGACCGCACCCCCGCCACTAAGGAGAGCGCAATGTACGATTTTGCTGTCATCTGGGACTGGATCGCATTCTCGGTCCGGTGGCTGCATGTGATCACCGCGATGGCTTGGATCGGGGCGTCGTTCTTCTTTATCGCGTTGGATCTGGGACTTAAAAAAGCCCCCAACATGCCCGTAGGTGCACATGGTGAAGAATGGCAGGTCCACGGCGGCGGGTTCTATCATATCCAGAAATACATGGTCGCACCGGAAAACATGCCCGAACATCTGATCTGGCACAAATGGCAAAGCTATATCACCTGGGTCTCGGGGGCAGCACTTTTGATGATCGTGTACTGGGTCGGGGGCGAATTATACCTTCTGGACCCAACCAAAGCCGATCTTTCGCTTTGGCAAGGCATCGTGATCTCTGGCGCATCGCTGACCATCGGCTGGGTGCTTTATGACTATATGTGCAAATCCAAACTGGGCGAGCACGCGACCTTTCTGATGGTGCTACTCTTTGCACTTCTGGTGGTCATGGCATGGGGGTACGATCAAATCTTCACTGGCCGCGCCGCCTTGTTACACTTGGGCGCATTCACGGCGACGATCATGACCGGCAATGTGTTCTTCCAGATCATGCCGAACCAGCGCATCGTCGTGAATGATCTCAAAGCGGGACGCAAACCGGATGCGAAGTACGGCAAAATCGCCAAGCTGCGCTCGACCCACAACAACTACCTGACACTGCCCGTCATCTTCCTGATGCTGTCGAACCACTACCCGCTGTCCTTCGGCACCGAATACGCATGGCTGATCGCGAGCCTGATCTTCCTAACGGGCGTCACCATCCGGCACTATTTCAACACGATGCACGCCACCGGATCTGGGCCGCATTGGACATGGGCTGTGACTGTGCTGTTGATGATCGTCATCGCTTGGCTGTCATCCTTGCGCGGGCCAGACAGCTACGAACTGGCAGAGACCCGCGACCTGACACCTGTTGAGCAACGCTTCGCCGCGGCAGAGGGGTTTGAAGACGCATATGATGTTGTCTTGGGCAACTGCTCCATGTGCCACGCGCGTGAACCATCATGGGATGGGATGCACTGGGCACCCAAGGGCGTCTATCTGGAAACGGTCAGCGATGTGGCGCGGCACGCAGACCAAATTTACTTGCACGCAGGGCTAAGCGCTGCAATGCCGCCGCCCAATGCGATTGCAACCATGACACCTGAAAGTCGCGGCAAGATTGTAGCTTGGGTTAGAAACGCCCGCGCCGATTAGCGCCGACTAAGCGAAAGCACGCGCCAGAGACTGCTCCAAATCGTAAATCAGATCATCCGCATCCTCGATCCCGATGGACAGGCGCAACAATTGCGGATGCACTGGAAAGCCCTCGCCGGAAACCGTCTTGCGATGCTCAATCAGGCTCTCAACCCCACCGAGCGAGGTAGCAGGATAAAACAATTCGCAAAAGCGGGTCACATCGATAGCGTTCTGCTCGGTGCCCTTGACGATGATCGACATCATGCCGCCGAACTGACCACCGGTCTGGCGCTTGGCAACGGCGTGACCGGGGTCTGATGCCAAACCGGGGTACAGCACCTTTTCAATATGCGGGTGACCCTCAAAATGGGTGGCAATGGCCATCGCGTTTTGACAGGCACGCTCAACCCGCAAAAACAGCGTGCGCATGCCACGGATAAGCAACCAAGCATCTTGCGAATGAAGCACCGTGCCTTGCAGTTTGCGGATTAACGAAATCTCGTCCCAAAAATCGCCACCCTCTTTGACCGACAAGACACCTGCAGTGACATCCGAATGTCCGTTCAGATACTTGGTGGCGGAGTGGAACGAAAAGTCAGCGCCCAGATCAAGGGCCTGCGTCATGGACGGCGGGGTGCCTGTGCAATCAGCAATCAGCTTGGCCCCAGCGGCATGGGCAATCTCGGAGGCCGCAGCAATATCGGTGACTTCCCAGTTCGGGTTGTTGGGGGTCTCGACCCAGACAAGTGCGGTCTCGCCCGCCCGAACAGCAGCGGCCAGCTCTTCCAGATTTCCGGCGGTATAGTAGCTGACCGTTAGACGCTTCTTGGCCGCATAGGTTTGAAGCTGGTGCAACACGCCGTGGTACATGACCTTGGGGGCAACGATATGGGCGCCTGTGGGCAAGTGTTCAATGACAGCGGTGCAAGCAGACATGCCAGACGAAAACAGCATTGAATCCGTGGCGTTCTCAAGCTCGGCGATGATCGCTTCGGCATGGGCAGTCGTCTGGCTGCCATCCCGGCGATACCAATAGGGCTTGCGCACCTCATAGTTCTCATCACGGGCGTAGGTGGCGGCAGGCTGGATTGCAGGCACAACCGCGCCGGTGTCTTGTTCCACAAAGTGCAATGCCTGCGCCACACGGGTCACGATGGACTGTTTGCGGTTGCTTTTGTCGGTCATATCTCAAATCCCCAGCATTGGCGCAGATGCAGGCACTGCGCGTGCGATGTGTAAGATTACGACTGCCATAGTGCAACGAATAAGAGCCTGACTAAACGGCCAGGCCCCGAAGCAATCACCCCTATAGGGCAACACGCGTACTAAAAAGTTTTTAGAAAGATCACCGTGCCGGAATAGGCATGGCTTTATGCGGCACCGCCGCGCGGTGCCGTTGCAAGGCTTCGTAAATGACGAAGCCCATTTGTGGCTCAACTTTCATAAGCATCGCCGCCAACCGACCAGGCATGCGGCGCACATTGGCCATACCGATGCCGCGCAGAAAACCCTGGATACCCAAAATGCAAAGCGGAGAAGCTTCGGCGTCTTCCATCCGAATATCGAACTTCTGTCGGCCCATAATCAGATCACGGGCGGATTGTTCAACCTCGGCCCAGTTGGTGCGCACCTGCGCCCGACGGGCCCAGACCGCTTGCGCTCGTTCAATGGCAGCGACGGGATCTTGCTCTAAGGCATGATAGCCATGCGCTTTCTTGGGATGGAATACCAACCACAGCAACTGGCCTGTCAACGTGGCGGCGCGGTAGGCTTTGATCATGCCGCAGTCCGACGTCACGACGTAGCCGGTATCATAGTACAAAGGGACCCAATCGGTTTTGTAGAAAACGAAATCCACCCCTTGAGACAGGATTTCTTTGTCCGTCAGGGACGTCATCTGGCGTTGACTGGCCAGCAGATATCTGGCGGCGTTATGCTTGGAATGGATCATGAAAATTTCCTCTGAAAGAATGTTCGTGCACCCCTTTAATCAGGCCGGAACACTCCCCGTATCCACACAATTGTGGATAAAGCGAAAATTTCTCATAAAAAAATTGGCTACGCAGGCAAAATGTCCAAAACAGCGCCTTGATGCCAAAGTTCATCCATCAAATTCAATGACTTATCGAACTTTCCATAAAAGACGAACTGACCCGCATCTGGAAAAATGCACAACTCATATCCTGGAATACCTGCGATCAAACGCTCCGCTTGAGCAGGCGGATACATGGCATCCTCCTCTCCCAGCAAGCAGGTCGCGGGGCATTTCAACTGCGCGACCTCGGCGCTAAAATCATGCAAAGCAACAAAGCCATCCCGCGAAAACGCTTCTCCACCTTGGGCAATGGCATGCCGCAAGCCTTCACCTATGGCGTCAACCAGCGGGCCGTCTTCCATCAATTCCGTATCCGGTCGCGACCGACGAAAGTTTGAACGCAACATCTGCGACGGCCCCAGCATATCAACCGAAGCCACAGCGACCCTGATCAGAAACCGCAACGCTGTGGGCGATTTGCGGTAGGTCTTGGCCATCGCCCGCGACGGGTTGGCCATAGCATCAATGATTTCATCGTCGATCAAGCCCGCATGCCCGATGTTCAGCAAAGCCTGCACACGGTCAGGATGATCGCGCGCGAACTTTATGCCCAAACCCGCAGAAGACATCATGGCCACCACCAGTACACGGTCGACTTCGAGATGATCCAATAAGGCGCGCATATCCGAACCGGTGCTGCGGACAAGCTCCATATCTCGGGCGGCGACACTGTCGGACAGCCCGAACCCCGGCCGCGACGGTGCGATGATCCGCCAGCCTTCGGCCAGCGCCTGTTGCATCATTTTGCGTGGCCAGATCGCACCGCCCATCATGTTGTGGACGAACAATACGGGCCGTCCGCGCGGATCACCAAAGGTACGGTACGCAAGCAACCGACCATCAGCCGTGAGAATACGATCATATTCGATGTCTTCGATCTCGTCGCGCATCTGGATTTTCTGAACAGTCGAAACCGCATTCATCTGCGCCGAAATTTGCGTCGCCTGACGGATCATATCAGCAAGCGTGCTGCTGCCGGTCTTTTCCAGTAGCTTGCGCACTTGCGTGCGGGTGGTCGCCAACCCGACGCCGCGCCGCTCCGAAATATCCGAAACCTTTTCGCCTTGTATAAGCGCCTCGAAAACATCCTTTTCAGACTTGCTCAGATCAAACTGCTGCGCGATTGCATCGAGCTGTGCGGCACTGGCGGCAGGCGAGCTCAGAACCATCAAAAAGCGGTCGGACGCTTCGCCCAACCCGCTAACCACAGCGCAATCGGTCAACTTGCCTTGCGCATCGTGAATAGGGATCAAAGCAACCGGTGCGCCCCCTTGCACATCCAGTACAGCAGACTTGAGCGTGGATTGTTCAACAAGCGGCTGCGGGTCAAAGGCCCCATCGGGCGACGGCAAAGTGTCGTCCTCAAGGTTGGACATAACCACAACGCCATTGCGGTCCAAAAGATACGCTGGGCCATCAAAGTGACCCAGAACCGCATCTTCACGTTCTTGCCGGTGCTTCTGGCGGCCAATCCGCTCAAAAATTTCCAAAGCTTGGTTGAAATGCCTCAGGTGATGGCGCTGGGTGTCTTCAATTTCACCGGGGGTCAGGCCAGCCATATACCGTTCCCAGACCCCCACCAATTCTTCATAGCGACCCGGATCTGTCGTGGCGGAGTAGGTCAAATCGACCAGCTCAGGCAATCCATTTTCGGTATCAGGGTTCATGGCAATAACTGGTTAAAGCGGGTCAAGAAAAATAGCCTTGGCTTCAGACTGTGTGGATCACCGCATTTATGCAAGAAAATAGTCGCGATTTACGCGCAAGGATTGACACGACCCGCCATCGCTACCGCTAAAGGTGCTTTTCATGCGGCAAATCAGAAATTGACCAGCGGTCGCACCCTAAAGCCCACCATCAACGTGGATCATCTGCCCCGTGATATACCGCGCATCCGGGCCCAGCAGAAATTCAATCGTGCCTGCGACATCATCAGGCTTCCCCAAGCGACCCAGCGGAATTTTGGCGGTCGTTCGGGCCAGCGTTTCAGGGTCCAACCCATCGGCTGTGCCTTTGTCTTTTTCGATATAGCCCGGCACAACGCAGTTCACTGTGATGCCGTCAGAACCAAAGGCCAATGACAGCGACTTCACAGCCACCTCGATCGCACCTTTGGACGCGGCAGAGGCGGGAAATTGCGGCATATCGGTTCGAAAGATGTGCGAAGTAAAACTGCCCAAGGCCACCACACGGCCAGCATCCGACGCCTGCAACATAGGCCGCGCCGCCTGCGCAAGTGCAAAAAAGCTCGCGCTGTTGCCAGCAAAGGCATAGGCAATGTCCTCCGCCGTCATCTCGTCCAAGGACTTCAAAAGCGGAAAGCCCGCATTGGCAACCAAATGGTCCAATGCACCAAAAGCATCCTGATGGGCCGCTACAATAGCACCTGCGGTCTCACTCTCGGCCAGATCTCCGGTCACAGTCACGACCTCAGCCCCGCTGTCACGCGCAGTTTGGGCCACGGCTTCCAGACGGTCGACAGCGTGCCTTGTATGCAGCGTCAAACGCGCCCCTGATCCCGCCAACCGTCGCGCAAGTGCCGCCCCAATGCCAGACGCGGCCCCTGTTATGATTGTCGCTGATCCCGTCATTGTCTGCACTCCTTTACTCTACCTTCAGTGGCGTGATCCATCAATCAGAGCCCTGTCTTACGCGTAGATATACCCGCCCGAGACGATGATATTCTCACCCGTCATATATGTGTTTTTCGGACCGCCCGCCATCAACACCCATTCCGCCATTTCGCGTGGCTCTCCTCCACGTCCCAACGGGCTTGCCGCCGCCAACTCGCCCAGAAAACCAGACGCGCGGGCTTTTTCCGTGGCCATGCCCGCAGGCGCGACGGAATTCACGAGAATACCATCCGGCGCGACTTCCTGCGCGAAGCTTTTGGTCAGGCTGACAACCGCCGCCTTGGTTGCTGCATAATGCGCGTTTTGCGGATGCGCCTTGAACGCATCCACCGAGGTAATGTTCACAATCCGCCCGCTCACCTCACCACCGCTATCCTGCGTACGAAACTGCGCCACTGCCGCAACCATCATATGATAGCTGCCTTTGATGTTCACGGCGTTAGAGGCATCCCAATCCACATCCGTGATCTCAAGCAACGGTTTGCGCGGATAGATCGCAGCCGAGTTGATGACCGTATCCACCCGCCCAAGCTGCTCGGCAACAGAAGCAAATGCAGCCTGTGCATCTGGCCCCTTTGATATGTCACAGGCCGCAAATCCGACGCGCAATCCGGCGGCTTTTGCGGTGGAAAGTGCAGCCTCTGCCGCGGCGCTATCTATATCAATGATCCCGATGCCAGCCGCACCGTTGTCCACGGCCATCTCAGCCAAAAGCAACCCAAGCCCGGCACCGCCGCCGACGATCAGAACATTCAAACCCTTCATTCGCCGCCCTCTTTCGCAAAACCGCCGCCACCCACGAATTGCGCGGTTGGCAGAATATCAAATCGGGTCACATCCACATGGGGCGGCATATCCAGAACCGCCCGCAGCATGGTGGCAACGTCTTCGGGTTGCACCGCCTGAAACGCCGCATACATCTCGGCGCGTGCCTCATCAGAAAGCGCATCACGGTACAGCGCGGTCTCGACCCTGCCCGCGACAATTTCTGTCACGCGCACGCCTGTGCCAGACAAATCGCAGCGCAACGCAGCGGCAAAGCCCGCAATCGCCGCCTTGGTCGCTCCATAAACCGCCATATTGGGAAACGGCGCATGTCCGGCAGTTGATCCGGTAAAGAACACATGCCCTCGCTTTTGAGCGATCATGGCGGGAAGCACCAATCTTGTGACATGCAAGGCTGCGCTCAGGTTGATCTCAAGCGTCGCGTCAATGTCGGACGGGTCCATTTCGGAAAACCCAACGACAGGCGGCATGACCCCGGCATTGTTCACCAATACGTCGAACGGTTCAGTCTCAATCGCAGCCGTCAAAGCAGCACGATCTGCGAGATCGACAACCAAAGGCTCAATCCCGTTTTTGCCAGACATCTCCGCCAGTGAGGCCGCGCTACGCCCAAGGGCTGTCACATCGTAACCGGCCGCGCAAAGCTCAAAGCTGATGGCACGGCCAATCCCGCTGGCGGCACCAGTGACAAGCGCGCGTGGCTTGGGCTTTGCGGTCATGTTTCACGCCTTGGCAGTTTCAAACACGGTGTCTTGCACCTTAATCACAGCACAAGCCAAAGGACCGCCGATGGCAAGGAAAATCACACCATCGCATCAGGCGCGATACCCCGGCAGAGGAGACCTATCTTGCAGCGAAATCATACGTCGCAGCATAACCTCGGTCAGTTCTTGGCGCGCGTCTTGTCCGGCGGGTTGATCATACAAGTTCTCCACCTCACCAGGATCAGAGGACAAATCATAAAGCTCGTTCCAGTCCTCGCCTTCACGCAGGGACATCCGGTACGTATCGGTGACGATTGTCCGAACCCGTTGAGGCCGATCAAAACCTGTCATTAGACGTTGGCTGTCTTCTTCGATAATCACAGCCTCTGGCGGTTTGGTAGAAAAAAGATCGCGGCCCTGAATACCATTGTAAGGCTGGATACCAGCGCGGGCCAAAATCGTCGCAGCAATATCAATAGACGACGCCAGCCCCTGCTCAACCTGCCCCCCCGTCGGTGCTTTCGGATCATGCCAGATGAAGGGCACCCGAATGATGCCTTGGTAGTGCAACAACAGCTTTAGCATCAGCCCGTGATCGCCCATGTAGTCACCGTGGTCAGAGGTAAAGATCACAATGGTGTCCTCAGCCAGTCCAAGGTCATCCAAGCGCTTCAGAACCCGCCCGATGGCATCGTCGATCATGGTGATCATGCCATAGGTCAGCGCGATGATCGCACGGGCCTCGTCTTCGGTGACGGCAAAGGGGTTCTGGTTGTCACGCGGGTCAGTCCCCTGCTCCATCGCCTCTTGCATGGCCTTGATCGGGGGCAGATGGCCTTTGCCAAAGGTCGGGGGCAGATCAATGTCGGCAGGATCATACATATCCCAATAGCGACCCGGTGGAGTGAACGGATGGTGCGGATCAGGGAAGGACATTTGCAAAAAGAAGGGCGCGTCATCTTCTGCGCGTTCGGCCAACCAGTCTTCGCTTCGGTCCGCAATCCAGTTCGTTGAATAGAGCTCCTCGGGAACAGATGTACGCCAGGCTTGGGGGGCATCAATGCGGTTGTCGGGCAGTGCGTTCTCAGGACCAACCAGTTGATCGAAATCCGCACGTTGCTCGCGCGCCCAAAGGATATAATCACCAGATGCTTTATCCGCATGATCGGCCGCGACCTCGACATGCTCGAACCCGTAAAAGTCCCCGTCAATACGTTCGGCCAAGGGACGGTCCCACTTGGGCACGACCTCAAGATCATAGTCTTCCGTTTGTCGGTTATTCTTCTTGGCATCGCGCAGATGGGGGCTTGGGGAATGCAGACCGTCAGCCGCCTTAAACTGGTTGGTGGCGGGCAGTCCGGTAAATCCCTGCAAATGGGATTTGCCGATAAGTCCCGTGCGATACCCCGCATCGCGCAGCAGTTCGACAAAGGTCGTATGGTCCTTGGACAGCGGGATCCCGTTGTGCCGCGCCCCATGCGCAGAACACATCCGACCGGTCATGATCGACGCACGGTTCGGCATACAGATCGGATTGGCCACATAAAAGCGATCCCACATCGTCCCCTTGGCGGCAATGCCGTCAATGTTAGGCGTTTGCACGACCTTGTTGCCACCACAGCCCAAATGATCGGCACGGTGCTGGTCAGTGATGATGAACAGAAAGTTCGGGCGTTTGGTCATGACGGCGCCTTTGCGTTTTGGGGCAGCAACTTTGCAGACCGAATATCCCACGCGATCAGGGCCACACCGACCACAATGGCAGGCAGATGGATCACAGGGCTTAAGGCCAGCATGGTGAAGGCCACAACAAACCGCGCCACGACCTCGGGGATGGACAGCTTGCGGCGGTCATAGGCCGACAGGGCAGATGAAAACAGCCAGATGCAAAAGCAAGTTCTGGCCACGATCCAAAGGAAAGGCAGCAGGCTGAATTCCTCGATGATCAGGATGGTCGGGTAAAAGGCAAAAACGAAGGGAATGATAAACTTCGCCATGCCCAACCGAAACGACATGAAGGCTGTCATTAAAGGATTGGCGCCCGCAATCGGCGCAGCAGCATAGGCCGCAATCGCTACAGGCGGGGTCAATGAGGACGCCACACCGTAGTAGAACACAAACATATGCGCGGTCAGCATCGACACGCCCAGCGCCTGAATTGCAGGCCCCATCACAAGGATAATGATCAGGTAGGCTGGCAGGGTCGGCATCCCCATGCCCAGTATCAACGCGCCGGCCATGGCGACCAATAGGGCAGAAAACAGGCTTTCACCTCTGATGTCGGCAATGACATTTGCCAGCTTCAATCCTAGCCCCGTGGAATCGAGCGATCCGACCAAAATTCCAATCGCTGCAATGGCGATAAGCAACGTGGCACCCGATTGCGCGCCTTTCAGGAACGACCGCCAAATGCGCAAGGGATCAGCGCGGACATCTGGGTTGATGACGGACAAGGCCAGCAAAATAAGAACCGCATAAAAGCCTGCAGCAGAGGTCGAAAACCCCGCAATCAAAGACCCTACAATCGTCAGGATCGGTCCCAGAAACAGAACAGAGTTGATCAGGTCGACTTTCGTGATCTCATCATCAACCGACATGGGCTGCACTTCGATACCTTGCCTGCGCGATTCCACGGTCACGGCAGCGAACAGGCTAAAGTAGTAAAACAATGCAGGCACCAAGGCCGCGACGATGATGTTCAAATACCCGACCCCCGTCAGGTCAGCCATGACCAAGGCAGCCGCCCCCATGATAGGTGGCATGATCTGCCCGCCAGAGGATGCAGTCGCCTCAATCCCCGCCGCAAAGGTCGGTGAAAACCCGCGCTTCTTGATCATAGGGATCGTGAAAGTGCCGGTGCCGACGATATTGGCCACTGTAGACCCCGACATCGTCCCAAACATGGACGAGGCCAAAATGGCAGCATGAGCAGGTCCGCCACGGGTTCGACGGGTGGCCAGAAAAGCAAACTTCAGCAGCGTATCCCCTGCCCCCGTGCCTTCCAGCAAAACGCCAAAGATGATGAAGATGAACACGGTCGACAGCACGATATTGGTGATCGACCCGAAGACACCCTTGTTGGTGTTGTACCAAAGCGCCTCTGCCACTTCTTTAAGTGAAAAGCCCGTATGCGCCATAATGCCCGGCAGGTCTTGGCCATAAAGCAGATAAAGCACACCAAAGGCACCGACGCCAAACAGACCCCAGCCCCATAGCCTGCGGCACAGCTCTAGGAACACAACCAAACCGGCAATCGCGGGCCAAGCATCGGCGCGGGTCACATCATAAAGCGCGGTTTCCATCTGGGACTGCACGGAAAAGAACGCCCAGATCGCCCATAGCCCTGCGGCCAACATGACAGCATCCAGCACCAGATGCGCGCTGGCCATAGGGCCGGTCACAGGCCCCTTGGCCTCGCGTCGGGTGCGCGATGCGGCGATGCCAACGACAAGTGCCAAAGCAAAGCCCGCAGCGCGGTGGAACTTCGGCTCAACAAGGCCAATGCCAGAGCTGTAAAGCGCAATCGCACCAAGGAGAAAGCAGGCAATGGCAGACAAAAGCAGATACAGTTTGCTCATGCCGCCGGACGTGGGTGTCTCTGCGGTCATCTCATTTGTCCTGTAAGGCGTTTAGCAATGAGGGAGGATCACGTTCACGATCCTCCCGTTGGTTTTCATGGCCTCGTGATTAAGGGCGCAGGTCTTCGGGAATGGCGATGCCGGCTTCCTCATAGTACTTCGCAGCACCGGGGTGCAGCGGCACATTCACAGATGTAAACGCAGTATCGGCAGTCACCTCTTTCAAGAAGAAGGCCGTCGCATGTACCTCATCAAGGTTTTCCCAAAAGGCTTTGGTGGCGTTGTAGACCACATCATCAGCCACACCCGAATGGGTGCCCACAAACTGGGTAAAGCCAAGCGCCGTAATCTCACCACTGGTCAACTGGCCTTTGTAGACACCGCCATCAAATTGCAGCATCCCACGACCCGGACGCCCAAAGAGCGCCTGCATAGCTTCTGACCCAACCACCTCGGTCGGGATAGACAGCACACGAAACTCACCAGACAATCCAAACTGTTCGATCTTGGAAGACCCGATTTCAGCAGGACGCACCATCATATCAATCTTGTTGTCAGCAAGGGCAGCATAGCCTTCCCCCCAGCTTAGACGGACGGCGGTATAGTCTGTACCAGCCTCATAACCCGTGATGATCTTGATCAGCGCCTCGGACGTGGCTGACGCAGACCCGGCGGGCGGGCCGGTAAAGACAGTTTTGCCCTTCAGGTCTTCCCAGGTTTCAATGCCGGACCCAGCAAGCGTCACAGGATGATAGGCGCCGGCTTTGAACCCAAGGATCGACCGGATTTCACCGGCAGCAGTGGGGGCATCCTCAACCTTTTCATACATGCGCTTCTGGCCCTTCATCAGGTTTACCAGCGACGGCACGGTCGAGAAAAAGTCGATCTCTTGGCGGCCGCCTTTCAGCATGGATTTCGTCAGGGTCTGGCCCGCGTTGACCTGAATTTCGACACCAGCTTTTCCAGCTTGGTTGGCAAAAGTCACAAACATCGTGTGCACCGGATCACCAACACCCGCGGTTTCGCCTTTGAATATCTGCGCAGACGCAACGGCAGGCGCAAAGGCTGCGGTCGCCACAAATGCAGCAGCAGCTGCGATTTTTCTAAAATTGAACACGTTTTCCTCCCATGGATTTTTATCACCCTAGCAGGGCCTTTGCATCTAATATAATCAAACATCTGATGCATAACATAAAGAATTGCTATGAAACTTGATCCAAAGCACCTCGCGCAACTGTCGGTCATCGTTGAGGCCGGATCCTACCAGACGGCCGCTGACAGGCTCGGCCTGACACAACCAGCACTCAGTCGGAACATGAAAGCCCTCGAAGAACGGCTCGGGATCACATTGTTCAACCGCGATGGTAGAAAGTCGGTTCCAAATGCCTTGGGCCTGCGCCTGGCACGCAACGGGCAATCGATCCGACTTGCAGAAGAACAGGCCAGCGTTCTGGCCGAACAATCCGCGCAAGGGGCCGTGGGCGAGCTTAGGATCGGCGCACCGCCCATCGTCGCAGGCCGTTTCCTTAGCAGCGCTATCGCACGGTTCATCCGCGAAAACCCGAACTGCGTGGTCGAAATGCGCACGGGCTTGGTGCACGAGTTGCGCACAATGTTAGAACGCGGTCAGGTCGATCTGGTGCTCGGGCCAGAAAGCCTTGCGGACCCGTCAGACGGGCTGGACTTCGCACCGCTTATCGATGATCGGGTCGGCATAATGTGTCGCGCAGGGCATCCGCTGACATCGCGCAAACAGGTCATGCCCTCTGATTTAGAAGCACAGGTTTGGCTCGCCCATTCCCGTGGAAGCCTTTTGCGCCAACAAACAGAAGCCGCGATGATGGCCTCAGATGTGAAATCCATGCACATCGTCTGCGAAACAGATTCAATCCGGTCCGTGCTGGAAATTGTAGGGTCGACCGATCTTATCACAACAATGCCGCGGATCACCTCGGCGTCATATCTTGAAGACAGGTTGGTTTTTCTGGACTTCGACCACCCTCAATTCCACCGGCCCTTGGGCTCCATCAAACGGACAAAAACATCCCCTAACCCGATCGAGGACCGGTTTTTGGAGATGCTGGCGTGACAAATTAGAAAACGCCCGCCGATTTGCAGGGAAAAGGAACCCCGGTATTCGTCTGGTCAAAACTTCCCGACGATGTTCAAGAATATGCCCTTATCATCATAGGTGACATCGGCAAGATCGTCTGAAAAGGATCCGGCATTATACCCGACACCCACTTTTAGATTGTTCCCGAAGTGCCGGTAAGCCGCCGCCAAGACACCAAATTCAGTGCCCACGTCTTGTGCATGCAATTGCCGCGCTTCCAGCAAGAAGTCCCATTTGTGCACCATGTGATACCGAAGGTTCAAAACACCCAGTGTCGCATTGTTGGATACCAACCCTGCCCCACTGTTTTGTTCGGACAGACGTCCACCGAATTTACCGCCGATTGTCCAATGCCGGTTCAGATCATAGGCCGCATCAATGCTAAAGATATGCGCCTTTTGCTGCGGTGTATTCAAGAAGTTGTCACCGGCAGGCGCAGTAAAGCCCGCACGTTCGGTCATGTCGTAGATGTATTGGTATTTAGCCAGTACATTCAGACGGTCGTTGTCGATGGGTCGGAAGGCATAGCCAAACGTCAGTTCCGCGTATTCCGCATCTGGGATAGAGACTGTCGCGTTCTGAGACTGTATCCCTTCAAGCGCAAACAGGAACCGCGCGCTTTCAGAAAGCTTGTAGCGCCCTGCAAAGCTGCCCGCGACGGTTTGGGCATCCCTGTTCGACCCGAACGTGCGCCCTTCGTCTCGGCGTAGTTCTATGCGGCCCCGCCAGGTCAGGGTTTCGTCTTCGTAAGCTGCCCCCAAAGACAGCGCCTGACGGTCAAATTCAGTTGTCGACACCGGATCTCGCACCCGGCCTACTTCAAAAGCCCCTGTGAAGGTCAGCCGCTCCGTCGCGCTGTAGTCCGCTCCATAGGTGCTGGTCAGCGATTTGCGGCTTCCAAACAAGTCGTATGAATTTTCACCCGTGAACGTCAGCCTGTCGTTGATCTTTCGGCTGGCCCCGGCAACGAAACGTCCCTTATCACGGCCTGCTAGCGTCAACCCGTCAAGATCGCGCCCCGGATCAAGTGTATATCCAAAGTAGGTCGTGTTGCCGATATCGTCTGAATAGCTAAGTCTGGCTTGCGCCCCTGTGCCTGTGCTGCCGTCTGACACCTCAAGAAGTCCGGTCCAATTGTTGTTGAATGCGTATTCGGCCCCAAGGCCCACGCGGTTGTTCCGTGACAGCCCGCCGGACACATCCACCGTTCCTTGCGCATAGGCATACCAGTGCAGTTGCTCGCTCGCGAAGACATCTACACGCAGCGCTGCATCCGTGCGCGACCCTGTATCAATGGTCGACCCTGGCCGGACTTTGTCGACGTGTTCGACACCGAATGTCAGGTCAATCCGGTCTGAGTAATGATAGGTCGCGGCCAATGCGCCTTCACTGACGCGGCGGCCTGCTGAATCCTCGATATGGTCAAAGTCTGCGCGCAACGACCAAAGATCAGTCGCGTCCGCCTCAACAAAAAACCCGTAGAGCTTTTCATCATTGGCCGTCCGGTAGCTGAGCGTTGAGAACCCCGCAGATCGGTCTTCAAAGTAGGCCCCGACTAGCCCGGGCGTTTCCCAGCCAAGATCGACAAAATCGATCTGGGCATCCAGCTTATAAGCCCGACCAGAGCCTGCAATCCCTGCATCAATGCCGCCCGTCAGGCCACCATCGACAGAGGTGTTTTGGCTCAGACCCGTCCCGTCGGTGCGTGCATATTCAAAGCTGAAGAATGTGCTGTCTGAATGTTGGTACAGGATGTCTGCGCCGTAGGCCTTTTGGTCGGTGGTTCCTAAATCCTCACGCTGTGCGGTTACACCAAAGCGCCAGTGATCGTCCGCCCAGACCTGCACGCGTCCGCCGAAGGAAAAGCTGTCAACATCCGACACTGTCGGTGTGTGTTCGTAGGTGGCCACCAGATAGGCATTGTTGTCGCCCGACGGGTTCGAGATGATCGTGTCCCCGTCCCCTACGGTTCCTGACAATGGTGCGCGTAGGGTCACCAGACCTTGCACATAGTTGATGTCGTAATCTGTGCCGTAAATCAGCGTTCTACGGCTGATCACACGGCCCGTATCAGGGTCTTGGACTTCGATTTGAAGCGTCTCTGACCCGCGGCTGATGTCTTGGAACCGCAAGAAGTAAACCGACCCGCCTGTGCCCAAGAAGATATCCCGTTGCGGCAGTGTTTCGGGTTGCGCGGCATAAATCTGCGCCTCGACCCGTGGGTTGCCTGTGCTGGTTTGGGCCTTACTGCGATAAACGCCTTGAGCACCATAAAGGGTCCGTTCGTTTCGCAGGTATTCGGTGCCCGCGATCTCGCTTTTGAAGGTGCCCCAGACCGCATGGCTCGCGTCTTTCTCGATCCGCACGTAGAATTTGCCCGCTGTAGGGGCATCGTTCACAGATGTGCTGTCGTCACCATAGACAGGGTAGTATTCGTTGGGGTCAATTCGGTCCAACAGGCTGCGCGGGTTCTTCTCATCGAGATTGCTGAGCAGATTGTCGAGATCTTCCTCGCCCGTGTCGATGGAGGCAGTCAAAAGGGCATCCCCTTTGATCTTGCCCTTCAAATAGAACGCCACCCGCCCGCGTTGAATAGTGCGGTCGTAAGGCTCGCCTGTGGCATCGGCCAGATCATCTTCCAGGGATCGGTGCAGGGTGACGTCGATCAGACCTGCGTAGAACAGATCGGTTTTGGGAATAGTGATATCACGGCTGAGCCTGTCTTGCCCGACAACATCCACATCCACCAAATGATCGCCTGTTGGAAGGATCCGCTGGATCACAAAGCTGCCCGCATCATCCGCCCGCAGTCTTTCGCCCAGCGCATTGACCTCGCGACCGGACCCGACATTTTGCCCCGAAACCGTGACGGCGCCACCGTAGACGGGAATTCTGCGCGTGGCGGCTGTATCGATACCTTCTTCAACCACATCGCCTTGTTGCAGCGGCAAAACAGGCACGCCGCGGCCCATAAGATCACCGAGCGCAAGCGGTTGGGTTTCATCGTAGCGCCCGCGCGTATCGTAGACGCGGTAGCTGTAGTAACGCGTCACATCAGCCTCTGGGGCTGCGACGGTCACTTCGCCGTTTGGCGCCAATGGCAGGACACGGACAACCCGCCCGCGACCGCGACCGTCAACGTCGATCACGCGCAGCTCGCCGCGCGTCACGAAGGCTGGATAGTTCATCTGGTTGACCAACCGCACAGGCGTTCCGGCCCGCAGGTCTTGCCCGTTTGAGTTCCCAACCGCACCCAAGGCAAGTCGTGGGCGCACATCAAGCCCGTCAAATTTTACCTGCACATCCGCCCGTTCAAGCGCGATATCCTGGCGGCGCTGGATGGCTTCGGGCGTCGAGGGCTTCTCTAGAATTTCACCGCTTTGGGTGACAGGTGCCCCGTCCACGGAAATATCGAACCCGTCCACGGCCAAGTCAGGCGTGTCATTGGAAAACTCGGTGTTGGCGCCAGCGGGCACAGTCACCGCAATGTCGCCTGCACAAGTTTGGTCCAAGGCGCAGGACTGCGCGGTCGCAGCGATGGGCAGAACGGCCAATGCAGTTGCCGTCAACAATATGGATTTTGCGCGGCCAATCGTACGGTCCTGAATTCCAGACTTTAAGCGGCGGGGCATAAACATATCACTCATCGTTACTCTCCCTATCGCCGCCGCTTGATCGTTTTTTCGATCGTCAGCTTGTAGGTTCCGGTTCTGCGCCATTCTGCCTTGAGCAGTTTTTCGACCTGCCGCATCCTTGCGCGCCCCAGTTTAACCTCGGCTTGCGTGTTTGCGGCATAGCTCAATCGGACAACCGATGGCTGCGCTTGCAGCGTGCGCGATAGATTTCGGACCGCGTCTCGAAGCTTGTCCGTCGGTTCCGCCCCATCCACAAACGCTTTTGCGCTCAGGTTGATATCGATGACCCGTCCAATGCTGGCGCCAAAGTTCATCTTTGCAAACTTACCAGCCGTTAAGCGCACAACGCGCGGGTTTTCGGTTGTAATCCGATAACCGGACGGAAGGCTGCGCTCGTCCACCTTCAACAAGAAGTTGGTTCCGATGTCGCTTGGTAATTCTGCGCAAGGCACGTGGAACCGGCCATGTTCATCTGTTGTGATCAATGTGCCGTTCACTGTCGCGATCCGAACGCCGGGCAGGCCTCTTTCGCCAGGCACATTGGTGTTCGCAGGTGCGGCCAGCTTGCCTTTACCTCCAAAGAGCCCTTGGTTCGTGACGCCTGCTGGACGCGCAGGGCCGTCTTGGTAGCCGTTCCTGTTGATGTCCTCAAAGACAGTCCCGATCACGTCAGAGCAATCAAACACATGCTCCGGCACACGCCGCACGATGGCCTCTGCGCGGTTCGACAGAATTTCACCTGTTGGGCCACGCACGAAGGTCTCATTCACAAGGTTGCCTGTTGGCGCATTTGGACCGACGCGCCCGTTGAAGGTGATGATCGTGGTTGTCCCACCTGCCATCATTTCACCAGCCCATGTCAAACTGCTACCTGCGGTTGCAGGTTCAAGGGCTGTTTCAGGGCCACCCGCCCGAGAGATCATCGCGCTTCCCGGCACGTAAGATACTCCGACGGGCAGTAGATCGACAAAGGTCAGATTTGTCAGATCGGCAGAGCCAACCGCCAAGTCATACCCAAGCTGATAGGTGACCGTATCACCGATGCGCACATCGCTCAGCCCCAGCACAGATTTCGTTGCTGTCAACTCACGCGACGGCATGACCATAGACGCGGCTGTTCCATCCGTGGTCGGATTGCCGTTTTCATCGGTCCCGTTCACGGCCAAAGTGCTGCCCATAGGCGGTGTGCCAGAGGCCGTCACTTCGTTCACCAGCGCGTTCGCCATTTGGGACGCATCGAACAATACAGTGAAGGTTACCAAAATCTCGTCCCCCGGTGCCATTGCACCGCCCAGAATAAGGTTCGCATCCCCTCCCGCATCGCCGTCATAATTCGCGTTGCCTGTGACTGCTGTGGTTCCAGTAACAGCTGTCACCACAGGCGCGATTGTGACCCCGCCTGTTGAGATTGCAGCCACCGATGGATCGTAAGAAATCGTGAATCCTGCTTCGATGTCGTCAATCAATGTGGGCGCTGTGATGGTCGCGTTGCCGGTGTTCGCCAAGGTGATCAGGAATTCTTGCGTGAACAAGCTGCCCGAGATCAACGATCCGGACGCCCCTGTCGTTTTTGTCACCGTCAATTCAGGGTTTTGGTCTAACGTTACAACCGTTGGATCATCTTCGGCATTGCCGTCCGTATCGTCGCCGTTGTCTGATACGTCAAAGACGGGGCCACCTGTTGGGGCAGTACTGTTCACGGTTGCCGTGTTCGAAATTGATCCGCTGTCGATATCCGACTGCGTCAGCGTGTATGTGACCGTGAAAGTGGCGGTATCGCCGGGGTCCAACATGCCGTTCGTCAGCCCTGAGACAACAACATCAAGCGGCGCCAAAGCGGTGCCATCGCCGTTCGTCATGGTGTCATCCAAGGTGAAATTGGACAGGCGTACGTTGCCGGTGTTGAGCGCCTCGATCACAAAGACCACAGTTTCGCCTGCACGGGTGCCGACGCTGTCCGCGACCTTGGTCACATCCAAACCGGGCGCGGATTCAAAGGCCAGGGCAGTCGGGTCATCGGCAGTATTGCCATCGCCGTCGTCACCGTCATCGGACGAATCCGCAATCGGTATCCCGCCAACATCTTCTGCATCGACAGTCGCGACGTTCGCTATGCCCCCAACATCAATATCGTCTTGGTCGAGAACGTAAGACACAGACCATGTCCAAACCTCGCCCGGGGACAGGGTCGTGTCACCATTGTCGCTTGGATTGCCGGTTCGTGTAGGGCCGGTGATAGACCCACTTAGGTCAGTTCCGTCATCGCGGGTCAGCGTGTCGCTTGGCACTACATTGAACAAATCAACACTGCCCCTGTTGGCCGCACGGATTTCAAAGACAACGGTTTCACCCACAGCACTGGCCGTTTGTGTAATGACCTTTTCGACGTCCAGAACGGGATTGATATCGATTGGCACCTCGGTCGGGTCACCTGTGCTGTCGCCGTCCCCGTCGTTGCCATCGTCCGATGCATCAAAGACCGTGTCACCTTCCGGGGACGTCCCGAAGACAGTCGCAGAATTCGAGAACCCGCCCGCATTCACATCGTCTTGGGTGATTTCATAGGTCGACTGGAAGGTCCAAACCTCGGCGGGGTCCAACAGCCCGTTGGTGTTCAGATCGCCCGTGGCGAACCCACCGGATTGTTGCAAGGTCACGGGCGTGGTCAGATCCAAAGGCGTGCCGTCATTGCGGCTTAGGTCATCGCCAATGTCGATGTTGTCCAAAGACACGTTACCGGTGTTCACCACGCTGAATGTGTAGGTCACAACACTGCCTGGTGTGGTCGCCGGAACATCGACTGTTTTGGTCAGCTCGATCCCGGGCACCTGTTCGGGACCGCCGGTCGTCACTGTATCATCCGCCGTCGCAGGCGTGTCTTGTGGTCCTGTGCCTGCCACCGACGCTGTGTTCACCAGCTCGCCGGCGTTTACGTCTTCTTGGGTGACCAATACGCCGACCGAGCAACCTTCGGACACTTCGCCGGGCAAAAGCGTGCCCACATCACAGGTGAACGTCCCTGCCCCGTTCGGCAAAACATCCGTGACCGTAACATCTGTGATCGTAAAGATGCTGTCGTTGGTCACGCGGAAAAGATAGGTCACTGTACTGCCGACCGCGCCAAACGGATCGGGGTTGGCAACCTTTTCAAGCGTCAGCGTCGGATCAATGGCCGGACCATCAGATGTGGCAGTGCCGTCTTGCGGGTCAATCGCGTCACCATTGGGGTCTATTCCACCCGCCGTCGCGACGTTGGTGACAGAGCCCGCATCAATGTCGCCCTGATCGACCGTGTAGCTGCCCGAGCATGTCAAAACACCGTCCACGGGCAACGTGTCGATTTCGCAGACCAAGGCCGGTAACAGCGGGTCGGTCACGGCCACTTCGCTTAGCGTTTGGTTGCCTGTGTTGGTGACCGTAATGCTATAGGTCAGCACATCCCCGATCGCGGCATAGTTGAGCGCATCGACTTCTTTCTCGATGGTCACACCCGGGGTCGCGTCGGCGGCGACGGTTACATCATCCGGAAGGGACAGAACGATTGTCGGAATGGAACCAAATTCAGTGCTGGCAAAGGCTTCGTTCAGGACCTCGTTTGCGTCCAGATCGTCTTGGGTGACTGTATAAGTCGCCGTGCAGATCGCCACTTCGCCGCCTGCGAGTTCGGGGTCGGCGCCCGTAGGCGCAAAGCACGTGATCGGAGTGGCAAACAATGTGTCCGTCACTTCAACGGGCCGCGCAAATGCAAAGTTGCCCGAGTTGGTGACCTCAAATTGATAAACCAGCTGGTCGCCAACCTCGTCAAAAGTCAGGGTACCGCTGTCCGTTCCATCGGGCTGATTGGCTTGGATCAGGGATTTGACGATCTCAAGCGCAGGTTCGCCATTGTTAGGGATGGTATTAGACGCAATTTCTGAATCTACGTCGCCCGAAGAGGCCACCGCATTGTTCACAACCACGGCCAGCGCGACGTCCTCTGACGTGACCGTATAGACAGCCGTACAAACATACGTCTCATCCGGCGCCAAACCAGCTGCAGGCCATGGCGCGCAGGTGTAGTCCGACGGCCCGAACAAACCGTCCGAAATGGTGATCGGGTCGATAAGCGTCGTGTTGCCGGTGTTGGTCGAGGTGAAGGTATATGTGACCTCTAAGCCCGTCACAAAATCGATCGGGTCAATCGACGGAGCGTCCTTGACCAATTCAAGCGCGGGGTTTTGCACGCTGGGCACAAAAGCATCATCGGTGACGGGTGCTGCGTCGCCGACTGTCGCGGTTGCCACGTTGGTAAAGCCGCCGTTGTTCACATCGTCCTGTGTGGTCTGATAGTCGCCTGTGCAGATGATGGATGCATCGGGCGCTATATCTGTCGCCGGGCAACTGATGGTGCCGCCTTGATCAGTGATCAGCGGGTCTGAGATAGCGTAGGGCGGTGACAGGGTGACGTTGCCTGTGTTGGTGATCTCGAACTCAAAGGTCAGAACCTGCCCGTCTTCATCGAAGCTAGGCCCGAAGCCCGCCGCTAACCGCTTGTCGAACAAGATCGACGGGGTCGGTGCGATTGTCAGAACAGTCGGGTCATCCCCCGCCCCATCATCATCCGATACATCCGTGACAGGACCACCCGTTGGTGGCGTACCTGTCGCGGTGGCTGTGTTGGTGATACCACCTGCGTCAATGTCATCCTGCGTCAGGACATAAGAGGCGTTGTAGTTCGCGGTCTCGCCTACCAAAAGCGTGCCCTCACCCGACCCTGCATCAGCCCCCACAAAGGCCGGACCGATCAAGGTCAAAGGCGTCGCCGCTGCATCATTTCGGGTCAGTTGGTCGCTCGCAATCGCGACACCCGTCAGGGTGACATTGCCCGTGTTGGTCACTGTGATCTCAAAGCGAACGGTCTCGCCCACTGTTGTCGTTGACGAGGTGATCACCTTGACCGCTTCAATCGAAGGCGTCGGCGAAATCAAAACAGGGGTCGGGTCGTTTCCGTCGCCGGTGCCGTTGTCGGACACGTCATTAACGCCGGTTCCATCCGGCCCCGTTGCCTGCACCAAGACGGAGTTGGTGATACCGCCTGCATCAATGTCGTCTTGCGTCAACACGTAGGTCAGAGTGTAGACCCAGTCTTCGCCCACATCCAAAACGCTTGCGTCGCCATCATCGACCGTGTCCCAAATTGGGGAAGGCGCAGGTGAGATAACCGACCCATCGGCACGCCGCAATGTATCGGTCAACGTTACCCCATCGAGCGTGACGTTGCCCGTGTTGTTTACCGTGATTTCAAAGACAACCGTATCACCCGCTGTCGATCCGGTCTGGCTGCGCACCGTTTTGATCGCCTCAATCGCGGGGGTGCGGTCTTCGAGATCGACGGTTTCATCATCAGTGTCTGAAGGCGGCGTTGTTCCAACTGGACTTTCCGACGTCACGGTCACTGTGTTGGTCAAATCCAGCCCCGCATCAACGTCCTCTTGGGTCACAGTATAGGTGGCCGTGAAGGTGACGATCTGCGTCGGTGCCAAAGTCGCCACAGTTCCACCGTTGGGTGAAATGGTAAGGGCCGATGTGCCTGACGCGCTTGTGTGCTGGTCGTCCAAAGCCACGTTGGTCAGCGTCACGTTGCCTGTGTTTTCGACGTCATAGGTATAGGTCAAAACTGTGCCTGCGGTGACCCCTGTCAGGTCAGATGCCGATTTGCGTACTTCGATCGCGGGCGACTGATCATCCAAATCCACCACGGCATCGTCCATTGCATCAGGCACCGTTGTGCCAGTTGGGCCGTTGGCCGACACGGTCGCCGTGTTGGTCAGGTCTGCGCCGGAATCGATATCATCTTGTGTGACCGTGTAGGTCGCGGTGAAGGTCGCCGTGGCATCGGGCAGCAAGGACGCAACCACCCCGCCGTTCGGGGAGACTGCAAGTGCCGCTGTGCCGGATGCAGAGGTGTGTTGGTCCGTGACGGTCACATTGCTCAGTGTGACGTTGCCTGTGTTCTGAACAACGTAAGTATAGGTCAGAACAGTGCCTTCTGTGACATCAGTCGCGTCGGACACGGACTTAACCAATGTCATCATGGGCGTGCGCCCAAAGTCCGTCACCGTGGGGTCATCGCCCCCCGCCCCGTCATTCGGATCCGCGCTGTCCGAAGTATCGCTAACAGGGTCGCCGTTCGGGTCAAACCCGCTCGCTTGGGCCGTGTTTGTGACCGAACCAAGGTTCACATCATCCTGATCAAGCGTGTAGGTGGCCGTCACAACCGCGCTATCTCCCGGCGCGAGCATATTGATGTCGTTGTCCGCATCCGGATCATCCCCAGCTGCGTAAACAAGCGGGGCAACAACAGGGTCTGAAACAGACGTATCGCTGATGGTCACATTGCCGATGTTCGTTACTGTGATCTGGTAGGTGATGATATCGCCCACACTCGCCACACTGTCCGGCCCGAGATCAAGCACACCGTCTTTGATCACCTCAAGAAGAGGCATCTGGTCAGGACCATTTGAGGTTAGATCATCCGTGTCGCTAACAGGATCAGAGCCGGGGTTCGCCGGCTGGCCCGTCACTTCACCGGTATTCTCAACAGTGCCACGATCCAGATCATCTTGATCGACGACATAGTTGAAAATGCATGTCGTATCCTGCGCACCCGGCGCGAGTGTCGCAATCGAACAAGTCCCCGAAACAAGGCTGTCGGTCACAGAAATGGTGTTGATCGTGGTATTGCCCGAATTGGTCACCGTCATGCGGTAACGCAAAACATCGCCAACATTTTCGTAAGCCGGATCAGTCCCGGGATCGGGGATCAATTCCTTGAGAATGGTCAACGCAGGTGCGGCCGGATCAAGGGGGTGATCTTCGCTTGCAGAAACCGGATCAATCGCTGTTCCGGACGGATCGTTCGCAGCCACAGAGGCCGTATTAGTGAAAGTGGCAGTGCCCGGGTCGCCGACGGTTTGGTCATCAATATCAGCCTGCGTGACCGTGTAGCCGCCTGTACAAGTTAGCGTCTCTGTCGGGGCCAGCGTCACTGGCGCGGGTGTTGGCGTACAGCTTAGTGCGCCGAGTTGCGGATCAGTTATTGTGACGTTGCTCAAAGTCTGTTCGCCGTCATTGGTTGCAACGATTGTGTAGGGGATGACATCGCCTTCTTCAGCTGGGCTCGGCGCGCCTGCATCCGCAGACTTTTGCAACGACATCGAAGGGGTGATTTCGGAATTGACTGTGACGCTTTCAGGAGGCGAAATGATCGTCGCCATGCTGCCATCTGCAGCCGTGTAGCTGGTATTGGCTGTGGCCGTGTTGGTCACAGATTCAGCATCCAAGTCGGCCTGTGTGACGGTGTACTCCGCGTCACAGGTGATCGTCTGGTTGACCAACACCGGACCATTGCCCGCCGCATTCGGATCATAACAGACGAACGGACCGGACAATTTGTCATCATCAATGGTGATGGGCTGCGTGATAGCAACACCACTGCCGCCTACAGGCGCTTGGTTCGTCACCGCATATGTATAAGTGATCGTATCCCCCAAGGCCGCAAAGGATGCTGGGTCAGGATCAGTGGACTTCGCAAGATCAAGCTTCGGCGCTGCATCCACGGGGAAAATGGCCTCGTCCTGATCTTCAACATCAGTGCCATTAAAAAAGGCAGACACTGTGGCCACGTTCGAAATGGACCCGACATTCACATCCGCAAGTGTGATGATGTAAGAGCCGGTACAGGAAATCGAATTGGCTGTGGTCGGTGTCGATCCGGCGACAAAGGGCGGCAACCCACCAGCCGGAACTGCATCGCAGGACACATTGGTCAACAAGTTGTCCGTCACAGTGATCGGGGCCTGCAAGGTCACATTGCCCGTATTGGTCACCAAAAACGTATAGTTGAGCGTCTCATTGGGTTGGAAGTTCGGCGGTGTGCCCGTCAGGCTTTTCTCAATCTCGATCTGCGGGGATTGGGTGGCTGTCACTGTCGCTTGCTGGTCCGCACTTACAACGCCATCGTCGTCAATCGCACTGGCCGTGTTGGTCACCGACCCCGCGTTCAGATCTTGCTGTGTAGCGGTCCATGGGAATGTACAGGTCGCTATAGCATTGGGCGCAAGATCACCGGCCTGACAGACCAAACCGTTGCCGATCTGATCATCATTGATCAAAATCGGGCCGGACCGTGTCGTGTTGCCTGTGTTGGTCACAACAAAGGTAAAGTTGATCGTATCTCCCACCGCCGCAAAGCTGGTCGGCTGTCCGGTCGCCACGGCCTTGGACAAATCAAGCCCCTGCGTTTGCGTGATCGTCGTGGTTGCGTCCCCCGTCTGCGCTGGCGCTTCTGCAGGCGTAAAGCTTGCGTTGTTTACGATGTCAGACCCATCATCGATCTCACCCTGCTCGACATCAAGCGTGATCACATAAAGCCAGCTTTCACCCACATCCAACTCGCCATCAAGATCGGTATCTCCCGTCAACACAGGCCCCGTCGTTGGTGCTAGAACGATCCCGTTCTGAGTAATCTGATCGTTGAATGAAATACCCGTCAGGCTGACGTTCCCGTCGTTCACCACTTCGATTTCATAACGCAAAGTGCCCGTGGACGAGAGCGCGGTTTGATCCACCCTCTTCGCCAGCGAATACGACGGATCTTGAGTGATGGCGGTGGTAGCTTGGGCACTGTCGTCAGGCAGCTCGTTGGTCTGGACGGTGACTTGGTTGACGATATCGGTCCCGTCATCGATTTGCGTTTGGGTCGCATCAAAAGTCGCGCTGTAGACCCATGTTTCATCAACATCGATTTCAAGATCGCTGTCCAAATCACCCGACAGGGTCGGCCCCGTGGTTAAGGTCAATCCAGTCGCGCCTTGCGTCAACTGGTCGATCAGGTTCACGCCTGTCAATGAAACTTCACCGTCATTGGTGATGGTGATCTGGTATGTAATCTCATCGGGCGCGGTAATGTTGGTCTCTGGCGTGACCTTCGTTACCGTCATTGCGGGCGTAGCGTTTATCTGCGTTTCTGCGGTGTCTGATCGGGTCCCGGCCTCGGTGGTCGAAAACTCGGCTGTGTTGACGACAGTGCCGCCATCGTCAATCTCGGCCTGTGTCGCATCAAACGTCGCCGTGTAGGTCCAGACCTCGTCCACATCCAATTCGGCGTCATTGTCGGTATCCCCAGACAGGGTTGGGCCCGATGTCAAAACGAGCCCGTTTGCGCCTTGGGCCAGAGTGTCGGACAGGCTTGTGCCCGTTAAAGTGACTTCGCCTGTGTTCGTGACTACGATTTCATAAGTCAGCTCGCCCGGCGCGGACAGAGTGGCCGTATCAACTGTCTTAACCAAAGTGTAATCGATCAACTGGTTGATCGGCGTTGACGTCGTATCGGTTTTCTCGGTGGCGCCCGTTTCATCCGTTGAGGCCGTGACCGAGTTCACCAAAGGCGCGCCACTGTCGATATCGTCTTGGGTGACCGTATAAGTATAGGTAAAAGTCCAGGTTTCGCCGACATCTAGCTGGCCCGATACATTCGGCGCGCCGCCGGTTTCCGACTGTCCAGAGAGCGTTACGATGCTACCGTCGGGTGCTGTGTCGGTGGCGACCACATCCGTTAGTGGGATATCTCCCTCGTTGGAAATCTCAACTTCGTAGGTCAGAACCGTGCCCGCGTCCGTGACCGGGTTCGGGCCGGCGGCCACAGATTTGACGATGTCAAAATCTATCTCGCCTTCGATTGTAATCGTAACCGTCGCCTGAGCCGTCAGACCTGTCGCATCTTCAATCTCGTAGACGAACGTATCCGTACCGATAAAGTTCGGGTCCGGTGTGTAAGTAAAAGTCCCGTCTGTGTTCAGTACAACGGTGCCGTTTGTCGGGCCCGTCACAGGGGTCGTGTTAACAAAAATCGGGCCGCCTTCGGGGTCGTTGTCCGTGCCATTCCCGTGATCTGTGATCACGTTGTCGACCACAGGCACATTGACCGGTGTTACAAAGTCATCATCAAAGGCCAAAGGCGGTAAGTTCGGAAACGGGCCTTGGGGACAAGAAAAGCCATCGTTGTTTCCCGATGGGTCGGCTTGTGCCACGAAGGACGTCGTGGGCGAATTCGTGTCGTAGTCAAACACTTCCCAAATCTCGCCGGTGTTGTTGTTGAAGGTAAATATGCGAGCGTTGAAATCCGTCCAGGTCGCGCCGTAGCCACCACCCGGCATTCCGCCAGAAACGTTAATATTTTGCTTCGTTCCGTCGGTAATATTGTATCGGTACATCCGACTGCCGGAGAACCCGATCAAATACTCTTTGCCACCGAACTCAAGATAGGCGACATCGGCTGCCCCGCCGCCCGGCCCTGAGAAACTGACCGTTGTGACATTGCCTGTCGCCAGATTGATGCGGCGGTAAGCATTATTGTTTGATCTGAGCCAATAGTTGTTGGAACGATCCACATCGCCGGAAAAACTGCCGCTTATGCCACTAAAGGCAATTTCTCTGTTCCCGTTCGAGCCGATCCTAATAACGTTGCCGCCCTGTGACCCGTAGGCATAGCCGTCCAGAACGTTGAAACCGGTTGCGTTGTAGCTACCTTGGTTCGACCCCACGTTCTGATAGCTGGATGAAATCGGATCAAAAATGCGAAGCTGGCCGGATTGGACCTGATAGACCTCACCCGTGCACGAAAATGTCGGCAAAGCTTGCGCCGTTACCTTTTGCCCCCACAAGCAAAAGATCGCCACAAATAGCAGGTTTAGGGCCAAAGTGACCCGCGCCAAAGAAATTTTCATTGCCTCTCCCAGATGGCCTTAAGTTGGCCAACTCACCACAGTACTATTTGTCTATTCTGGCGCGTTGTTGGAAGTTTTGCTCGGGACTTCTCATCGTAGACGCCCGTTAACGATATCGTTACTTTTATGAGACTCAACCGAACTCTTAGATTCAAAAATCAAATTGGGCAAAATTGTCACGTTGCTCGCTTGCAGACCAGGAGCTTGAGACTCGATCTTTGAAGTCCGCAGCCTAGCTTAAGTAGCCCATGTCAAAAGTTATTGGGGTGTCCGTTCTC
>CAZWSE010000037.1:0-1689 GCA_964636575.1 uncultured Sulfitobacter sp.
ACACCCTCACCAACATCGAAGTTCTGTCCTTTGCCGACGGCGACGTGATCTTGTAAATTCGGTGCTTTGCAGGGTGCTCAAACCTTGGGCACCCTCTGCTATACTGCACCGCAGAAATAGAACTGGCCCTATACAGCGGCAAACTCTGGCCCTATCCTCATCCACAGTAAGTGAGACAAATGGAGGAAAGGTCGGCGTCCTGAGTCGGCACCCCACACCCATATATTTCGGAAAGGTTCTGCATCATGGACGGCAATTTCTCTGACAATGACATCAGCCGCGTGGTCGACGCCGACAAGGCGCACGTTTGGCATCACCTCAGCCAGCACAAACCCTACGAGACCACCGACCCGCGCATTATCGTGGAAGGCAAAGGCATGAAAGTCTGGGACCAAAACGGCAAAGAGCACCTTGATGCGGTGTCCGGCGGGGTCTGGACTGTCAACGTCGGCTACGGCCGTGAAAGCATCGCCAACGCGGTCCGTGACCAGCTGATCAAGCTGAACTATTTCGCAGGCTCCGCAGGGTCGATCCCGGGCGCAATGTTTGCTGAAAAGCTGATTTCCAAGATGCCGGGGATGAGCCGCGTTTACTACCAAAACTCGGGCTCTGAGGCGAATGAGAAAGCGTTCAAACTGGTTCGCCAGATCAGCCACGCCAAATACGGCGGCAAGAAATCCAAGATCCTGTATCGTGACCGCGACTACCACGGCACCACGATCACCTGCCTGTCCGCAGGCGGTCAGGACGAGCGCAACGCACAATACGGCCCCTTCACCGAGGGCTTCGTGCGCGTGCCGCACTGCCTTGAATACCGCGGTTTTGAACAAGACGGCGCTGATCTGGAAAACTACGGTGTTTGGGCCGCAGACCAGATCGAAGCGACCATTTTGCGCGAAGGCCCCGACACCGTGGGCGCATTGTGCTTGGAACCTGTGACCGCAGGTGGTGGTGTGATCGTTCCGCCGGCAGGGTACTGGGAACGCGTTCAGGAAATCTGCAAAAAGTACGAAATCCTGCTGCACATCGATGAAGTTGTCTGTGGCCTTGGCCGCACCGGCACATGGTTCGGCTACCAGCACTACGGCATCAAACCAGACATGGTGACAATGGCCAAAGGGGTCGCATCAGGCTACGCCGCGATTGCGTGTTTGGTCACCACCGAAGAGGTTTTCGACAAGTTCAAAGACAACGCCGACGACCCGATGAGCTATTTCCGCGATATCTCAACCTTCGGGGGCTGTACGGCTGGCCCTGCGGCGGCTTTGGAGAACATGCGGATCATCGAAGACGAGGGTTTGCTAGAAAACACTGTGGCCATGGGCGACTACTGCCTTGGCAAACTGGAAGAGCTGCAAGACAAGCACGCCTGCATCGGTCAGGTCCGTGGCAAGGGCTTGTTCTTGGGGGCCGAACTGGTCGCCGACCGCGAAAGCCGCGCGCCTGCTGATGAAAAACTGGTGCAGGCCGTCGTCGGGGATTGCATGGCGCAGGGCGTTATCATCGGGGCCACCAACCGGTCACTGCCCGGCAAGAACAACACGCTGTGCCTGTCCCCTGCCCTGATCGCCACGAAGGACGACATCGATCACATAACAGGTGCGATGGATGCGGCCTTGGGGCGCGTGTTCGGTTAAACCGAAGCGAGAGAATGTTGGAAAGGCCCGTCTGGCGAAGGCGGGCCTTTTT
>CAZWSE010000037.1:1789-32465 GCA_964636575.1 uncultured Sulfitobacter sp.
TAAACCGAAGCGAGAGAATGTTGGAAAGGCCCGTCTGGCGAAGGCGGGCCTTTTTTGGTGGGTCAAAGGGGCGAAGAAGGGCCGGACCTAAAAACACTGGAACTCTGCACCGCTTTTTCAAAGCTTTTGAACCTTGTTTTTGATAGCACCCTCACGCCTTACTGCGACCTTTTCAGCCGCGCCAATCGTTCTGCTTCAATCTCGCGCTGGATGCGGGCGGCCTCGTTCACAATGCGGGGCAATGTATCGTCGTGCGGATAGGCTTGGATATGGCCAGCCAACAACGACGTCCAATAGACCCGCAAAACAGTATTGATCCGTGTTTGATACCCCGGCCCAAGCTTGCGAAACCAAGCGACCGTATCCACATCCAGCCGGATCGTGACACGGGTTTTCTTGCGCTCCACCGGATCAAGAACATCCAACCCGCTCCAGTCGTCTGGCAGACTTTTATCAAGCCAGGCTCCGGTCAAATCGGATTGCAGTTTTTGCAACTCGTAAAGGGCATTCGTTCGGGATTTAGATTGCGCCACTGATGCATCCTTTCGTCTCATCTGAAACCAATGAGAACGGTCTTACACTGCGGCCATTAACACGCTTTTGTCCGTACGTTCGGTGTACGGGTTGTGTACAGCTTGTGTACGGGTTGAGTCACAGCAGTTTTCGCATTTTTTACACTTAATGAGACCTAAAGTCTCACTAAAAGCTTGCGAATGCGAAAAATGTCGTGTAGAGTCAGTGTATTATCACACAATTTCTAAGACCAGATTGCCCTGCCCATAAGGCCAGTGTAAACAGAGCCATGGCGATTCCCATTGAAACTCTTTTCCTGAATCCGGATGCTCAAGGCACCCTTCAGGCGCAGATCCAGCAGATGATTGCGCAGGGCGTTTTGTCGGGCCGTTTTCTGCGAGGTGAGAAGCTGCCGAGCACTCGAAAACTGGCCATGCATTTGGGTGTCAGCCGGATCACCGTCACACTCGCCTATACCGAGCTTTTGGCGACCGAGTATTTGTCGGCCAAGGGGCGGTCCGGCTACTACGTGTCCGAGAACGCGCCGATCCCGCCGGATTTCAAGGCCTCGAACAAGTCCGAAGACACCATTGACTGGGCCCGTGCCATTGGTCAGAAATTCACCGGTGGCGATACCCCGACCAAGCCCCGCGATTGGGCCAGCTACAGATATCCGTTTGTCTACGGTCAGACCGACCCAAGCCTGTTTGACCACGCCAACTGGCGGCTATGCGCGTTGCAGGCTTTGGGGCAAAAAGACTTCGACGCTTTGACATCCGACTACTACGATCAGGACGATCCTCAACTGATTGAGTTTATCGCACGCCACACGCTGCCCCGCCGCGGTATTACAGCGCGACCCGAGCAAATTCTGATTACCCTCGGTGCCCAGAATGCGCTGTGGCTGACCGCCCAAGTGCTGCTGACCCAGCGCAGACAAGCCGCGATTGAAGACCCCTGTTATCACGCTTTGCGGGACATTTTGAACCAGTCGCGCTGCCATGTAGCGCCTGTTCCGGTCGACGCAGATGGCATGCAACCCACTGATATTCCTGATGAAACGGATGTGATTTTTACCACCCCAAGCCATCAGTGCCCGACAACCGCGACCATGCCCTTGAGCCGTCGCAAAGCGTTGCTGGACCGCGCCCGTGATTTGGAAGCGGTCATCGTGGAAGACGACTACGAGTTTGAGATGTCCTTCCTCAAATCCCCGTCGCCTGCGCTGAAATCCTTGGATACAGAAGGGCGCGTGATCTATGTGGGCAGCTTTTCGAAATCGCTGTTCCCGGGGCTGCGGCTGGGCTATCTGGTCGGCTCTGAGGCCTTCATCCGCGAAGCCCGCGCCTTGCGTGCCAGCGTTTTGCGCCATCCCCCCGGACACATCCAGCGCACCGCTGCTTACTTTCTGTCGCTCGGCCATTACGACGCCCTGATCCGCCGCATGGCGAAGGCCCTGCATGAGCGTCGAACGGTGATGGAAAAAGCCATCCACGAGAACGGCCTGACCATCGCCGGACAAGGCGCCTACGGAGGATCATCGTTTTGGATGCGCGCGCCAGACGGCGTTGACACCGAAGATCTGGCCCGCGATCTGAAGGCCCAAGGCGTTCTGATTGAACCCGGCCATTCCTTCTTCGGCGCGCAAAACAGACCTCGCCATTTCTACCGGCTGGCCTATTCTTCTATTCCAGCTTCCCGAATACCGGATGGCATCGCCAAAATCGCCCAAACCTTCGCCCAGACTGGCCTCACTATCGCATAGCATCTGGCCCTAACGAGAAACCCAAGATACGCCTATTACAATTCCAACTTTTTAGCTGAATTCACCAAACAAAAGGTACACGCCATGAAAATGACCACCGAAGAAGCCTTCGTAAAAACGCTCCAGATGCACGGCATCGACAACGCCTTCGGGATCATTGGATCGGCCATGATGCCGATTTCGGACATCTTCCCAGACGCTGGCATCAAGTTCTGGGACTGCGCCCACGAGACCTCCGGCGGCATGATGGCTGACGGCTTCACCCGCGCCACCGGCAAGATGTCGATGATGATCGCGCAGAACGGTCCGGGCATTACCAACTTTGTGACGGCTGTGAAGACCGCATATTGGAACCATACTCCTGTACTTTTGGTTACTCCACAGGCCGCCAACAAAACGATTGGTCAAGGCGGCTTCCAAGAGATGGAGCAGATGAACCTGTTCGCCGACTGCGTTGCCTACCAAGAAGAGGTCCGCGACCCGTCCCGTATCGCCGAAACCCTGAACCGCGTCATCATGCAGGCCAAGCGCGCATCCGCCCCTGCCCAGATCAACGTCCCACGCGACTTCTGGACCCAAGTGATCGACATTGACCTGCCTGTTGCCGTGGACTTCGAATTGCCACAGGGCGGCGAAACTGCTGTTCAAAGCGCTGCCGACTTGCTGTCGGGCGCGAAGTTCCCCGTCATTCTGAACGGCGCTGGTGCAATCTTGTCCAAAGGCGGCATTGAAGCGTCCCGCGTTCTGGCTGAGCAATTGGACGCCCCTGTCTGCGTTGGCTATCAGCACAACGACGCCTTCCCAGGCAACCACCCCCTGTTTGCAGGCCCGCTCGGCTACAACGGATCAAAAGCCGGTATGGAGCTGATCGCGAAGGCCGATGTTGTCTTGTGCCTTGGTACCCGTCTGAACCCGTTTTCCACCCTGCCCGGTTACGGCATTGACTACTGGCCAACGGACGCCAAGATCATTCAGGTCGACATCAATCCAGACCGCATTGGCCTGACCAAGAAGGTGACTGTTGGGATCGTTGGCGATGCGGCCAAGGTTGCAGCGTCTATCACGGCCAAGCTGGCGGATGATGCAGGCGACGCAGGCCGCAAGGCCCGCAAGGACACCATCGCGCAGACCAAATCGGCATGGGCGCAGGAACTGACGTCGATGACCGAAGAGCAAGATGATCCCGGTACAGATTGGAACGTCCGTGCCCGCGCTGCCAAGCCAGATTGGATGGCCCCACGGATGGCATGGCGTGCCATTCAGGCTGCCCTTCCGGTTGAAGCGATCATCTCAAGCGATATCGGAAACAACTGCGCCATCGGTAACGCCTACCCATCCTTCAACGAGAGCCGCAAGTATTTGGCCCCTGGCCTGTTCGGTCCGTGTGGCTACGGTTTGCCATCTATCGTTGGTGCGAAAATCGGTCGTCCTGACGTGCCGGTTGTTGGCTTTGCCGGTGACGGCGCCTTCGGGATTTCCGTCAACGAGCTGACCGCCATTGGCCGCGGTGACTGGCCTGCGATCACGCAGATCGTTTTCCGCAACTATCAGTGGGGCGCTGAAAAGCGGAACTCTACCCTTTGGTTTGATGACAACTTTGTCGGCACCGAGCTGGACGAAGATGTATCCTACGCTGGTATCGCCACGGCCTGCGGCCTGAAAGGCGTCGTTGCCCGCACCCAAGACGAGTTGACAGCCGCCCTTGCCCAAGCGATCAAAGATCAAATGGAAAATGGCATCACAACTCTGATCGAAGCGATGATCAACCAAGAACTGGGTGACCCGTTCCGTCGCGATGCGATGAAGAAGCCTGTCGAGGTTGCTGGCATCAGCAAAGGTGACATGGCCAAAACCCAGATTGGTGCCTAAGCCAATGTGTTTTGCCCCCGAACATACCCTTCGGGGGCATCTATGACTGTGCTGCGCGATCTTAGGGACCGCGCAGCAGCCCGTTCCGCTCATATTGTTTTGAGCGAAGGCACTGACCCCCGTGTTGTGGAGGCTGCCGTTGCCGCCACCCGCGATGGGTTGGCCCGTATCACGCTTGTTGGTGACACTGCAGAGGTCACCGCCGCGTTGTCCACAGCAGGCGGTGATCCGGCCACGATACACATTCAAGACCCTGCCACGTCAGATCTGACGAAGCCGCTTGAGGCCTTATATCTTGAGCTTCGCGGTGCCAAAGGTGCTACCCCTGAAATCGCTGCCCGCCAACTTCAAGACCCGCTCGTTTTTGCGGCTCTGATGGTCCGTGCCGGTCACGCTGATGGCACTGTTGGCGGCGCGGTTTACACAACATCTGACACAGTCCGTGCGGCCTTGCAGATGATTGGCAAAGCGCCGGATGCCGCTTTGGTGTCCAGCTTTTTCCTAATGGTTCTGCCCGAAGGCCACCCCACGGGCCGCGATGCGATGATCTTTAGCGACTGCGGTTTGGTGATTGACCCGACTGCGCCTGAACTGGCAGCCATTGCGGCCCAATCCGCTGCGTCCTTCAGCAACCTGATCGGTGAGACGCCAAAGATTGCGATGCTGTCCTTTTCCACCATGGGCAGCGCCAAACATCCGGCGGTCACCAAAGTCACAGACGCCACGACTTTGTTGCAAGAGACCCATCCCGACCTGATTAGTGACGGAGATCTGCAATTCGATGCGGCCTTTGTGCCATCGGTTGCGGCCTCCAAGGCACCGGATTCTCCACTGGAAGGAGCCGCCAATGTGCTGATCTTCCCCAACCTTGATGCAGGTAATATCGGCTACAAAATCGCCCAACGGCTGGGCGGCGCCGAGGCCATTGGCCCCGTTCTTCAAGGACTTGCCAAACCCGCAAATGACTTGTCACGCGGTTGCGTGGCACAAGACGTTCTGAACATGATCGCCGTGACGGCCCTACAGGTTGCCAAACCCTGACGCCCGCACGCACAACAGCAGGAGGCCCCAATGGCCCATACGCAACCTGATCTTGATACAAGCCCTCACGTCTCGGACGAGGTGCGCAAAACGACCTGCTACATGTGTGCCTGCCGCTGCGGGATCAACGTGCATATGAAGGAAGGCAAAGTTGCCTATATCGAAGGCAACAAAGATCATCCGGTCAACCAAGGGGTGCTCTGCGCCAAAGGATCCGCAGGCATCATGCAGGTCAATGCCCCGTCCCGCCTGACCAACCCCATGAAGCGTGTCGGCCCCCGCGGGTCTGGTGAGTTTGAGGCTATTTCTTGGGACGAAGCCTTGGAGATCGCGACCGGCCTGCTGAAACCCATCCGCGACAAGCATCCTGAAAAGCTGGCCTTCTTTACAGGCCGCGACCAGTCGCAATCTTTCACATCCATGTTTGCACAGAGCTTTGGCACCCCGAATTACGCCGCTCACGGCGGGTTCTGTTCGGTCAACATGGCCGCCGCTGGGATCTACACTATGGGCGGGGCCTTCTGGGAATTTGGCCAACCCGATTGGGATCATACCAAACTGTTTATGCTGTTCGGTGTCGCCGAAGACCACGACAGCAACCCGATCAAAATGGGGATCGGCAAAATCAAAAAGCGCGGTGCGCGGGTCATTGGGGTCAACCCGATCCGCACGGGCTACAACGCGGTTGCCGATGATTGGGTCGGGATCACGCCGGGCACCGATGGTTTGTTCATTCTCGCCCTCGTTCATGAGCTGATGAAGGCGGGCAAGATCGATCTGACCTACCTTGCACAATACACCAATGCGCCTGTTCTGGTGAACGGTGATGAAGCATCCCCCGAATACGGTCTGCTGATGCGTGACAAAGATGGCAAGGAACTGGTCATCGACCGCAAAACCGGCAAGCTGACCCCGTTTGACCAAAAAGGCGTAAAACCGGACCTTAATGGCAGCCACCGCGCCAAGGGTGTGTCGCATCATACGGTCTTCCATAAAATGGCCGAACGCTACCTTGATCCACAATATGCACCCGAAATGGTTGCTGACCGCTGCGGTATCAAAGCCAGCAAGATCAAAGCGATCGCCGCCGAAATCGCCCGCGTCGCCTTTGACGAAGCCTTTGAACTTGACCACGCATGGACCGACTTCCGCGGCGAAAAGCACAAGACAATGACGGGTCGGCCCGTGTCCTTCCACGCCATGCGCGGGATTTCGGCCCATGCCAACGGCTTCCAAACCTGCCGCGCGTTGCATGTTCTGCAAATCCTGCTGGGCACCGTCGAAGTCCCTGGCGGGTTCCGGTTCAAGCCGCCCTACCCAAAGCCATCGACGATCCACCCCAAGCCACACTGCAAAGTGACACCGGGCCAACCACTCGACGGCCCGCACTTGGGCTTTGTGCATGGACCCGATGATCTGGCGCTGCGCGAAGACGGGACAGCCGCACGCATCGACAAGGCCTTCACATGGGACAACCCGATGTCCGCCCACGGGCTGATGCATATGGTGATCTCAAACGCGCATGCAGGCGATCCCTACAAGATCGACACGCTGTTCATGTATATGGCGAACATGTCGTGGAACTCATCCATGAACACTGGCGGCGTGATCGAGATGCTGACCGACACCGATGAGAACGGCGACTATGTGATCCCGAATATCATCTATTCGGATGCCTATAGCTCTGAAATGGTGGCCTATGCAGATCTGATCTTGCCGGATACGACCTATCTGGAACGGCACGACTGTATCAGCCTGCTGGATCGACCGATCTGCGAAGCCGATGCAGTGGCAGACGCCATCCGCTGGCCGGTGATTGAACCCGACCGAGATGTACGTGGGTTCCAATCGGTGCTCTGTGATCTGGGCGCACGGTTGAACCTGCCTGCGTTCTCGAATGAGGACGGCAGCGCCAAGTACAAAGACTACGCCGACTATATCGTGAACCACGAACGCAAACCCGGAATCGGGCCGCTGGCAGGGTTCCGTGGCAAGGGCGACAAGGCTGGTCGGGGTGAGGTGAATCCCAAACAGCTTGATCAATACATCGAAAACGGCGGGTTCTTTGTGGAACACATCCCCGACGGGTCGAACTACTACAAACCGTGGAACATGGGATACCAGAACTGGGCCGTGGATATGGGGCTTTTCGATGCGCCCTCGCCCTATCTGTTCCAGCTCTATGTGGAGCCAATGCGCAAATTCCAACTGGCTGCGGAAGGCCACGGAGACAGACAACCCCCCGATCACCTGCGCGCAAGGATCAAAGAAACGCTGGATCCGCTGCCAATCTGGTACTCGAACGAGGCCGATAACCTAGCGGATGAATACCCGATCACAGCGCTTACCCAACGGCCCATGGCAATGTACCATTCATGGGGGTCGCAAAACGCATGGCTGCGACAGTTGCACGGACATAACCCGCTGTATTTGCCGACCAAGCTAATGACCAAACACGATCTGAAAGACGGGGATTGGGCCAAAGTAACCTCGCCGCACGGCGAAATCACAGTACCCGTGCTGCATATGGCGGCCCTCAATGAAAACACGATCTGGACATGGAACGCCATTGGCAAACGCAAAGGGGCTTGGGCGCTTGATGAAGACGCATCAGAGGCCACGAAAGGGTTCCTGCTCAACCACCTGATCCACGAATTACTGCCACCCAAAGGCGACGGGCTACGGTGGGCAAACTCTGATCCGATCACAGGACAGGCTGCTTGGTTCGATCTGAAGGTTAAAATCGAAAAATCCTACGCACCGGCAGAAGCACAACCCAGCATGCCAGCCATAAAATCTCCAGTCGGCAAAGGCCCACAAGAATTGAAGTGGAAGCTTGGCAAATGACCAACCCAACCCTTTTCTTTTTGGCCCAAATACCTCGGGGCTTGGGGCAGAGCCCCAAATCAGTCATCTCAAGACAGAAGGCGGCACAGCTATGACCGAACTTCCAACCCATACCGACAAAAAGCTCGGACTTGTCATTGATCTCGACACATGTGTCGGATGCCACGCCTGCGTGATCTCCTGCAAAGGCTGGAACACGGAAAACTACGGGGCGCCTTTATCAGACCAAGACCCATATGGCGGCACAGGGTCGGGCACATTCTTGAACCGCGTGCACAGCTATGAGGTTCAGCCCAAAGAGGGGCCAGCGCAGCTGATCCACTTCCCCAAATCCTGCCTGCACTGCGAAGACGCGCCCTGCGTGACGGTATGTCCGACAGGGGCCAGCTACAAACGGACCGAAGACGGGATCGTTTTGGTCAATGAACAAGACTGCATCGGATGCGGGCTCTGCGCATGGGCTTGCCCTTACGGCGCGCGCGAAATGGACCAAGCCGAAGGGGTCATGAAGAAATGCACCCTCTGCGTGGACCGGATCTATAATGAAAATCTTCCAGAGGAAGACCGTGAACCTGCTTGTGTGCGCACCTGCCCCGCAGGCGCACGGCACTTCGGAGACTTAGGCGACCCCACATCCGACGTCAGCCAGTTGGTCGCGGAACGCGGCGGGATGGACCTGATGCCGGAACAAGGCACCAAGCCGGTCAACAAATACCTGCCGCCGCGCCCCAAAGACCAGATCGAAGAAATCGACGTGCTCGCCCCCTTCCTGGACCCTGTCACACCCGCAGGCACTGGGGCCACTGGCTTTCTTGGCTGGCTCGACAAAACGCTGGAGAAACTCTGATGCATCCCGCAAATTCTGTTATCGCATTTACATCGCTTTCTGGCCTCGGGTTCGGGTTGCTGTTCTGGCTGGGGCTTGGGTTTCCAGCCCCCACCGGTTTTGCAGCCTTTATCTGGTTTGCAATCGCATACGCGTTGGCCGTGGGCGGGTTGATTTCGTCGACATTCCACCTTGGCCACCCTGAACGCGCGCTCAAAGCCTTCACGCAATGGAAAACGAGCTGGCTGAGCCGTGAAGCATGGGCGGCTGTGGCAGCCCTTGGCATCATGGGGCTTTATGCGCTTTTTGCAGTTTTCTTTGACACCAAATTGCGGCCCATCGGGTGGATCGGTGCGCTGCTTAGTCTGGGCGTCGTCTTCACAACATCCATGATCTACGCTCAGCTCAAAACAGTGCCGCGCTGGAACATGATGCTGACGAGCGTGAAATTTCTGACATTCTCAATCGCGGGCGGCGCTTTGCTGGCGGGCCAAGTCACTTGGGCCTTCTGGCTGATCGCCATCGCGGGTCTGGTGCAAGTCGCCTATTGGATGATCGGTGACGGAGCCTTCAAATCTGCGGGCACAAATATGGCCACGGCCACAGGGCTTGGGTCCATTGGTGACGTGCGCGCCTTTGAGCCGCCCCACACAGGCACCAACTATCTGATGTCCGAGTTTATCCACGTCATTGGCCGCAAGCACGCCACCAAACTGCGGGGCATATCACTTGTTCTGATGGTGATCCTGCCGCTGATCCTGCTGGCCCTGCCGTTTAACCATGTCTTCGGAGTGCTGGCCGTTCTCAGCCATATCGCGGGCGTTTTCGTATCGCGCTGGCTGTTCTTTGCGCAGGCCGAACACGTTGTCGGGCTGTACTACGGCAAGCGATAGCCGCGCCGTGTAAAAGGTTAGGGGAGAACCGATTGCTGGACTTCAGCAATAGGCGGCAGCGTCTTTGACGCAGTATTCACTGTATCGCCGGACCCCGGCAAAAACTGGATCGCAGTTGCAAGAACAGCAATGGTGACGACGAACATTCCGAGCAGACTTCGCATGACTAACACCTTTCAGGTTAGCCCCCCTTGCAGATCACTCTGACGGGTCGGTTAAGCTTTTGAGGGGCGAAACTGTGAAAACATGGTGTCGTTGGACAGAACCGCTTAGTTCGACGTTTGGAAAAACCACCAGCTGTAAGCCGCCCCGTCGATTTCTTGCGTGGCGGGGCCTTGCAGACGGGTCGCGCGGGCACCTGCGCGAGGCCAATCATGCCCATGTCCCGTGATTTCGACATAGCTAAGCGCCGCTTTGCATCCGCCGTAACTGACAACTTCGGCTGATGTTCCATCATTACGCTTATCGATCACTTGCCGCTTTGCCACCCTGCTGCACCGGTTCCGCCGCTGCCAAAGGTCCAAGGTTGCGGCACTCGATAACGCTCCACCCAGCCGGCTCGCCCCAGATCGCCCAGCGTGCGGAGAAATCGGATCAAGCGTTCCGTGGATGAACAGCGCAGGCATGGGCCTGCCTTGGCCGCATTGAAACTCAATCGGGGATTTGGTGGCCACAACCGAAATCGCGCGCACCAGATCGGGGCGGTCGCAGGCCATACGCATCGCCATCCCGCCGCCGTTCGAATGCCCCGTCAGATAAACCCGTTTGGGATCAGCCGTGCCTTTGGCGACCAGTGATCCAATCAGCGCAGACAGATACCCCACATCGTCCACACGGTTTCGGGCACTGCGCCCGTCATTCCATTTGCGCCCTTTTCCATTGGGATAGACCGCGACAAACCCGTGTTTGCGCGCTAGGGCATCAAAGCGCGTCTTCTTTTGCATATTGGCGCCATTCCCCAGAAACCCGTGCATGGCAATGACCAACGGGGCTGGGGCCGCATTGGTGCGACCATCGGTTATGATGACTTTGCGCCCCATGAAGTTTTCAGCCATCGCTGGGCCGAAAGACAGTAGGACGAAAAAGCTGATCAGAATGAGCCGAAACATGAGCGGCACCCTATCCGATATTCGCCTTTCAGGGAACAAAGGGCTTCCCCGCGATGCGCCCCGTTTGCAAGCAGAGAACGCCAAGCCACTCCAAATCTGATAAAATTTCCACAAATTTCCCATACTGGCCCCAGTTCTCACGTGCCAAAAAGAGTTCAGATATTGAGTGATGGGGGTACCACAGTGTTTTTTACAAGTTTGGTTATTGGTGTGTTGGCGGGCCTAGGTGTGCCCTATGTTGCAGGTCCGTTGACTGAGTTTACCAAGAACCGGTTTGAGTTGAACGAACGCGAAACCGGGATCGCTTCTTTTGGAGCGGTCCTGGTGGTCGCCGGTTTGATTGGTGGCATCATCTTTGGCGGGTTCAACGCCTTCTGGCTGGTTCTTGGCGGTTTGCTTGGAACTTTCGGCATGCGCTTGTTTGCGCTGGCCAAGGCCCGCACTGACGATGTTATGGCAGCCCGAAAGTCTTTGGCAGATGACGCTGCGAAAGACGCTGCCGAAGCGGCAGAGGATGTTGTTGAGGATGCGAAAGATGTCGCTGAAGAGACCGCTGAAAAAGTGGTCAAGAAGGCGAAGAAAACAACCAAGTCCTAGGCTTTCCCTTCGATTTGACGTTAGACTTAAAGCCCCGATACAGGAGAATTGATATGGGACTAGGTGATATGATTGGTGGCGCACTTGGCGGTGGCGACTTTGACATCGGATCAAAGCTGGGCGAAGTGGGCGTGGATGCCTCTATGCTCGAAGGTATGGACATGGAAACAGCCAAGTCCTTCATCGCGGACAAAGGGTTCGATCTGAGCATGTTGGACGGCCTTGGCCTGAACATTGAAGACCTGCTTGCAAAATTCATGGGCGGCGGCGAATAAGCCAGCCCCTATTTCCAGCAAGACGACAAAAAGCGTAGCCCCTCGGCTGCGCTTTTTTCGTGGTTAGCTTTGGTAGTGCCCGACAGTGCCTTTCCCGTCTCGGGCCGCGATGGCGGCTTTCCACGCTGCCACACAGGCCTGACGGTCCGGCACGGTGTCAAACTCTTCCGTGTGGTTGAAGAACATCGCCATGTGATCCATTGCCAACCCCGCCAGATCGCCGTGCAACCCAGCTTTAGCAAAGGCCTGCATCTTTTCGCGGCTTTCCCAGACCGAGACCGCAAAGAACACATTTCCGTCCTTGAAGGTATCAGCGTGCACACATCCGTCGGTGTTTTTGGCGGCCTTAAAAACTTTCAGCGTAGGCAGGATAATTTTGAAATACCCTGTCCACCGCTTGAGTTGTTGCCCCCCAATGGCGGCGTAAACCATTGCTAGTTCACCAAGCCCGCGTGGCGCAGCCCTGCGTCGACCAGTTCTTTGGCGCCGTCGGTCAGGCCAACATGCGGCAGGCGCACCTCGTCCGAACAAAGCCCAAGCCGCGACATCGCGTATTTGACCCCGACCAAACCGGGTTCTGTAAAGATCGCTTTGTGCAGAGGCATCAGTTTGTCCTGGATCGCCAGGGCCGATGCATAGTCACCCGCAAGGCAGAATTCCTGCATTTCAGACAACAGTCTCGGAGCCACGTTCGCGGTCACCGAAATACAGCCGACCCCGCCTTGGGCATTGAACCCGTGGGCAGTCGGGTCTTCACCCGAAAGCTGAATGAAGTCCGGTCCGCAGGTCATGCGTTGCATCGACACCCGTGCCAGATCTGCGGTCGCGTCTTTCACGCCGACGATACGCGGCAGTTTGGCCAGCTCGCCCATCGTTTCAGGCGTCATATCGATCACAGACCGTGGCGGGATGTTGTAGATAACAATCGGCAGATCAACCGCATCATGCAGCGCTGTGAAATGCGCGATCAAACCGCCTTGGGTTGGCTTGTTGTAGTAGGGCGTCACCACCAACGCCGCATCCGCGCCGGCTTTCTTAGCGTGCTTCATCAGGCGCAGCGATTCAGCGGTGCTGTTTGATCCCGCGCCCGCGATCACTGGAATACGACCGGCAGCTGTTTCAACCACAACATCCACGACCATATCGTGTTCTTCGTGGGTCAGTGTGGGGCTTTCGCCGGTGGTCCCTACGGGGACCAACCCCTTGGACCCTTCAGCGATATGCCATTCGACCAGCTTCTTCAGAGCGTCCACATCAACTTTGCCGTCTCGCAACGGCGTGACAAGTGCGGGGTATGAGCCTCTAAACATGGGCACGCTCCTATAAATTGGCCTTATTGGCGTCAGATGTGAACGACCGTGCATAACAAGGGTGTGTATTGATACATCGTCCCCCCGCACGATACCTTGAAAACGCGCTGGCGTGCGCGATATAGTAGGGCCTTATCCCCTACGCCCTTGGAAATGCAAGTGATGACACGCGTTTTGGCCCTTCTGGGGTTTATTTTATGGACTTTTCTGACGGCCAGCGGCCCCGCCTTGGCGGATCGTCCGCGCCCTTTGGGCAACGCGATGGAAGCTGTGCGCGCGGGAAGTTGGGACAATGCCGCCAAGATTGCCATTCGTGATGGGCAGGTTGCCGCTGACATCGTTGAATGGCACCGATTGCGGGCCGGACGCGGTACCTTTGCCGAGGCGCGTGATTTCTTGATCCGACGGCCCGATTGGCCGGGCTTGCCGTGGTTGCGCCGCAAGTCCGAAGGGGCGCTTGAAGGTCAGCCCGGTGCTGACGTGCTGGCCTTTTTTGCAAAGTCGAAACCTCAAACCGGAGCCGGTGTTCTTGCCTTTGCAGCCGCCCTGAAGTCCAGCGGCAAACCCTTGGATGCCGACTATGCTCTTGAGACCGCGTGGCAGACCCTGAAGTTGACCGAAGAAGAGCATACCGCCTTTATGGACCAGCACGCCGCCTTGCTGAAACCGCATCACGAAAAACGGTTAGATCAGATGCTATGGCGCGGGTGGTTTGACGATGCAAAGCGGCTTTTACCATTGATGAATGAGCAGACCCAAGCCTTTGCCAACACACGCATGGCGCTGCGCACTGGCAAAGCCGATGTAAACAAGATGATCGACGCCTTGCCACTTGATCTGCAAGCCGACCCGGGCCTGTCCTATGACCGGTTTCTGTGGCGCGCCCGCAAAGGGTTTGCCGACAGCGCCCGCACGTTGATTTTGGAGCGCAGCCTGACAGCCGCCACCCTTGGTCGACCTGAGGAATGGGCCAACCGCAGGCGGTCCTTGGCGCGGTCCGAGATGCGCAATGGCGACCCTGTGATCGCTTATGAACTGGCCGCGCGGCACTTTCTTGAGGACGGGTCGGACTATGCCGATCTGGAATGGCTTTCGGGCTATATCGCCCTGCGCAAATTGAACGACGCGGAACTCGCCCTGATGCATTTCCAGCGGTTCGACCATGCTGTGGCCTCGCCCATATCCAAAGGGCGTGCGGGATACTGGATCGGGCGGGCCTATGAGGAAATGGATGATCTCGAAGCCTCATATGCCGCTTACAAAGACGGCGCGCGGTATCAAACCGCGTTCTACGGATTGCTGTCGGCTGAGAAGATTGGCGCTGAATTTGATCCGCTTCTGGCAGGCAAAGAACCCGTCGCCGACTGGCGCGAGGCGCCGTTCAAAACGTCATCGGTTTATGAAGCCGGATTGTTGCTTTTGGCCTCGGACGAGCCAACGCTGGCGGAACGGTTCCTGACCCATCTGGCCGAAAGCCTGACCCGCGAAGAAGCCCTACAGCTGGGTCAGGTTGCCATTGATCTGGGGCAGCCGCATCTGGCTGTCATGATCGGCAAGCGGGTGGCCAAACGCGGGATTGTCCTGCCAGCGGCTTACTATGCTTTGCACCCGATGCACCGTATGAACCTGCCTATCGCGCCTGAGATGGCTTTATCCATCGCACGTCGCGAATCCGAATTTGACCCTGTCGTGACCAGCGGCGTCGGCGCACGCGGGCTGATGCAGATCATGCCCGACACCGCCCGCGAGGTCGCCCGTGGCCTTGGAATCAACGACCATTCGACAGACCGCTTGCTGCTGGATTGGGATTATAATGCCAAGCTTGGGTCCAGTTTTCTGTCCACGCTTGCAGGTCGCTTTGGGGGCAATGTTGTGATGATCTCCGCCGCCTATAACGCTGGCCCCAGCCGCCCGAACCGTTGGATGCAAGAACGGGGCGACCCGCGCGGCAGTGACAGTCTGACCTTTGATATGATCGACTGGATCGAGCACATCCCCTTCAACGAGACCCGCAACTATGTGATGCGGGTGACAGAAAGCCTGCCGATCTATCGTGCGCGCTTGGGGCTTGACCCACTGCCGCTGCCGTTTAGCAAGGAGTTAGCGGGGGACACTTTGCTGGCGTTCGCGCCAGAAAGTGAATAGGCCCGCCGCCACGATCAACCCAGCGCCCAAAACCACGTTGGCCCGCAGTGTTTCATCGAACACCACCAGCCCAAGTAAAGACGCAAAGACTAAATGCAGGTAGGCGAAGGGTTGGACTGCGCTGGCCTCGGCGGCTTCATAGCATTTGATGAGCAACCAGTGGCCCAATGCGCCTGTCAGACAGAGTAGCCCCATCCATTGCCAATCCTGTCCCTGCATGGGTTCCCAAAACCAGATACCGATGGCCGTCATTGCCAGCCCGCCGGACACGCCTGTCCAGAAAAAGCTGGTCGCCGCGCTGTCTTTGCGCGCCACAAAGCGAGTCAAAAGCCCGTACAACGCGAACAGGACCGCCGATACGAATGCGATCATCGCATAGGGGTTAAAGACGCCATATCCGGGTTGCAAAATGATCAAGACCCCGATGAAACCGACCCCGATAGCGACCCAACGCCGCCACCCGACGGTTTCGCCCAGCATTGGCCCGGACAGGGCCGCGATAAGCAAAGGGTAGCAGGCAAAAATCGCGTGGCTTTCGATAAGCCCTAGAATCGTGAACCCGACCACCGCCACACAGATTTCAGCCGCAAGCGTCAATCCACGTAGTATCTGTAAGCCTGTCTGATCCGTTCGTGCGGCGGCCTTTAGCCCCCCTGCTGTGCGGCTTGCGATTGCGACAACAAATAGCGCGAAGAACCAGTACCGGATCATGACGACCATGAAGGCGTTGTATTCACCCGCCAAATGCCGCGAGATGCCGTCTTGTAGGGCAAAGACGAAGGTTGTTGCGACCATGAGGCTGATGCCTAAGGGTACGTTGTTAGATTGGCTCATAGCTCAGCCCGTGTCATGTGCCGTTTACGCCCGTAGCCTTGGGTGCGGGTAACCGTAAATCCTGCATCTGCAAGCCCGCGTCGCACGAAACCTGCGGCAGTATAGGTGGCTGCCGTTCCCTTTGGGGCGGTATGCTGCGCGACTTGGGCCATGAGCTCGGGTGACCATAGTTCGGGGTTGTTGGCGGGCGAGAATCCGTCAAGAAACCATGCATCGGCTTTGCCTTGCCATGCGGGAAGCGTTTCGCGCGCGTCGCCGATGATAAGGTGCAGGGTGATGTCTTTTGCGACTTCGCGACTGTGGCTTTGTATAGACCAATCTTGCAACAGGGGCTCCGCCAGATTTTCGATTTCGGGAAAGGCCTTTAAGGCGCGTGCGGCTTCTTCCTTTTGGAGGGGATAGGCCTCAAAACTGGTGAAATGGAGCTGGCCTTTGGCGCCGCTGCTTTGCCATGCTTCGATAAGGGTCAAAAGGTTCAACCCTGTTCCAAACCCAAGCTCAGCCACGTGAAACCCATCATAGAACCGATCTGGCAAATCGTTCCCGTCCAAGAACACATGCCGCGTTTCAGCCAACCCGTTGTCGAGCGAAAAGTAGGGGTCATCGAACCGTGTCGAGACCGGAATTTTGTCGTTCCGCCATTCGAGTTTCGCTGACTGGTCGTCCACCGCAGGTTCCCCTATGCTTGGTGCCTGATCGGACCCTGACCAAAGGCGCGGGCATTGGCAACATCTGACATCACGATACGCGGTGCGGGCATCTTTGGTCTGTCGATTGCATGGGCCTGCATTAAGCGTGGGGCACGAGTGACGGTTGTTGACCCGAACGGTGTTGGTGCGGGATCAAGCGGCGGTGTCGTCGGCGCGTTGGCCCCGCATGTTCCCGAGAACTGGAACCCCAAGAAAGCCTTTCAACTGGACAGCTTGTTGATGGCGCAGTCCTTCTGGCGAGAGGTCGAAGAGGTTGGCGGCCTGTCTCCTGGGTATGGGCGCACAGGCCGCTTGCAGCCGATTGCCGATGATAAGGCGCTGGCCTTGGCCCACCGTCGCGCAGGAACAGCTTTAGAACTTTGGGAAAACAAGGCGGTGTGGGAGGTTGTTTCCGCGGCGGAGATTGAAGGTTGGGGACCTGAAAGCCCAACGGGTTTCGTGATCCGCGATACGCTTAGCGCGCGTCTTCACCCTGCCCGATCCTGTGCTGCCCTTGCACAAGCGATCCACGCCAAGGGCGGGTTGATCGTGACAGAGGCCCCGGATCAAGGGGCTGTTTGCTGGGCCACGGGCGTCCATGACTTGGCCCGTATCAGCACCGCCCTAGACCGCCCCGTTGGCAATGGGGTCAAGGGACAGGCCGCGGTGTTGGGGTTTGATGCAGGGCCAGATGCGCCGCAGCTGTTTGTGGATACGGTTCATGTGATCCCCCATGCTGATGGCACCACGGCGATCGGGTCCACCAGTGAGCGTGAAGCGGTGGGTCTGGACACAGACAGCCAGCTTGAGGATTTGATTGAACGGGTCCGGTCTGCTTTGCCCATCTTGCGCGATGCGCCCGTTTTGCAGCGTTGGGCTGGACACCGTCCCAGATCGAAAAGCCGTGCGCCTGTTTTGGGCGCCCATCCTTTGGATCAAACGCAGTTCATTGCCAATGGCGGCTTTAAGATTGGCTTCGGCATGGCCCCAAAAGTGGCCGAGGTCATGGCTGATCTGATGCTTGACGGTCGAGACGCGGTGCCTGATGCGTTTCGCAGTGATTTGAGTATTTGAGAAAGGGTAAAGCTATGGTGCCTGTTTTGAAATCGCTGGATCACTTGGTTTTGACGGTTGCAGATATTGGCACCACTGTTGCTTTTTATACAGATGTTTTGGGTATGACCGCTGAAGTCTTTCAGGTTGCCGACGGCGTGCGTCGTCATGCGCTGAAATTCGGTGAGCAGAAGATCAACTTGCATCTGAAGGGGCATGAGTTTGAGCCCAAGGCGCTTGCTCCAACCCCTGGCAGTGCCGACCTGTGTTTCTTAACCGACACCGATTTAACGACTTGGGTCCGCCACTTGAAACGGTGCGGCGTTGCGATTGTGGAGGGGCCAGTGGCGCGCACGGGCGCCAATAGCCCGATCACTTCCATTTACATCGTTGATCCCGATGGGAACTTGATCGAGATATCGGTGCAGGATTAGCCCCGTTCGATCTCTGTCCGGAGGGCATCCATAAGGGCTGTCAGGTCTTTGACGTAGATTTCACTGGTCAAATGACCGTTGTCGTCAAATGCGCTGTGGCTGGCGGCCAGATGGATTTCCGGCCCAGTGATAAGACGCGGGCGGAATGGCACCATATAACCGCGCAGCACCAGTTGTGCCCGTTCACCACCGGCCCGACCGGCGGCCGCAGACATCACCGCAACGGGCTTATCTGCCCAAGGCGCGCCGTTCGTCCGGCTGACCCAATCGAGCGCGTTTTTGAGCGCCCCTGACGGGCCTTTGTTGTATTCGGGTGTTGATATGACAATTGCATCGGCCGCCGCGATTTGATCGGCCAGCGCTTGTACCGCATCTGGCACCCCTGTGCTTGCTTCATTGTCGCCGTTGTAGAGTGGCAGATCGATGTCTGCTTCTGTGAAACTTGCCGCGTCAAAAAGGCGGGCGGCTTCGCGGATCAGTTTGCGGTTTGTTGCCTCTGCCCGAAGTGAGCCTGAGATGCCAAGGATGGAGTGCTGTGCCATGGGATGTGTCCTTTTGAAATCTTGTTGCCCACAAATTGGCCCATCCCCCTTCAAATGCAAGAGGCCCCGTGTGCACACGAGGCCTGCTTAAATTCACACAGATGATCGACTTCCTTTTAGGCGTTCGGCAAAATCACGATTTCAACGCGCCGATTTTGCGCCTTGCCCGCGGGATCGAGGTTAGAGGCCAGTGGCTGATCTTCACCGCGTCCATAAGCCTGAATTCGGCCAAACGGGACGCCTGATTGCATCAGAACATCAGCGACCGCATTGGCACGGCGCACGGAGAGGTCTTGGTTATAGGCAGCATCACCATCGCTGTCGGTATGTCCAACAACTTGGATGGTCGAGTTCGGGTAGTTTTGCAGGTTGCCTGCGACGGTGCGCAGATCGTTTTGCAGGCCCGGACGAACGGTAAAGCTGTCCACATCAAAGGTGATATCCTGCGGCAGGGTCACGATCAGACGGTCGCCTGTGTTTGTGATGCCAACATCGGGGTTATTCAGGCTGCTGCGCAGTTCGGCTTCTTGCTTATCAAGCTGGTTGCCGATCAACGCACCTGCACCGGCACCGATAACGGCCCCTGCGACAGCGCGGTCTTTGCTTTCACCCGCGCCGATAAGGCCACCAACAAGGCCGCCAATAAGGGCGCCCTGTTTGGCTTTCTGGTTTGGATCGTTGGGGTTGCCGCCCAAATAAGCGGGATCAGTACAGGCTGTCAGGCCGATCAGGCCAAGCCCTGCAATACATGCGGGAATAGTTTTCATATGGGTCCACCTCAGTTTTATTGGGCCTATTGAAAGAGGCCACTCGTTACATTGCACACCATATACATGGAAAACTTCCCGATGTTATTCAATATCAACCCCAGATTCGGCGGCTTGTCGCCTATGTCAAAGCTCTGTCTGGGCAGCCTCATAGGCCAGCATTGCCCGCTTTACAGGCAGCCCCCAATGATACCCCCCAAGCCCGCCTGACTTGCGCAACGCCCTGTGGCAGGGGATCAACCAGCTGACCGGATTGCGTCCGACCGCGGTGCCCACTGCCCGCACGGCTTTGGGGGTGCCGATGGTTTGGGCGATTTCGGAATAGGTGGTGACCTGCCCTGTTGGGATCGCGAGTAATGCTTCCCAGACCTTGATCTGAAACGGCGCGCCGATTAGGACCATTGGCGTTTTCTCATCCTTGTTTGATCCGCCCGCAAATGCGTTTTGGACCCATGGCGCTAAGCGTGCGCTGTCTTCCACATAATGAGCTTTGGGCCAGCGCGATTGCAGGTCTTGCATTGTATCGGCTTCATTGATTTCCGAGGAAAACCCGAGCCCGCACAGCCCTTTGTCAGTGCCCATAACAAGCGCTGGTCCAAACGGGCTTTCAAACCACCCCCAGTAAATCGTAAGCCCAGCCCCGCCTGTTGCATAATCGCCGGGGCTCATCGCTTCCCAGCGCAGGAACAGATCGTGTAGTCGCCCTGTGCCAGACAGCCCGACCTCATGCGCGGTGTCGAGTGTTGTGAACCGATCGCGGATCAGGTCTTTTGCATGGGCCAGTGTCAAATACTGCTGATAGCGTTTCGGTGACACCCCGACCCAAGCCGAGAACAGCCGTTGAAAATGGGCGGGGCTCATATCCATCTGGGCGGACAGGTCATCGAGACTTATCGGTGCCTCGGCCGTGTCAATAAGATCAATCGCGCGGCGCATGACGCCGTAGTGGTATGTTGTCTCTGGATCGGTCATGGCGGTCTCATTTTCGTCAGTGTCGTTTGAGACCACACTAGCCTCGTGAACACACCCCGACGACCCGAAACCTGCGCCTTTGGTCAGGCGATTTGCGCGAAAGACGTCTCAGACGGCACCTGAACGAGTTGTTCTTTGATCAAACCTACTTCTTTCACCGTCAGACAGGGGCGCGCGGTGGTCATTTTGTGGAGCCTATGCCCCATCAGACGTTTCACGCGACGTCGGTTAGGCGCAGAGAGCATCCGCAAAGCCTGTTCACTCGTGAAGAAGCTTTCCGCCCATAGCCCTTCGGCACGGATGACTTCGTGGTTCTCACACAAGATATGGACAAAGGTCGTTGGGGTATCCGGACAAGCAGAGGTGACACAGTCACCGTTGATAAGCGCCTTGGCGGGAACAAAGACCTCATCCGCGCCGAACAAGAGCTGAACCTGAGCCCCTTCCACAAGAATACGGTGGTATGCAGAGACTTTCAGATCATGGTCCGGCATGCCCGCACCCAGAGCGCCTTTATGGATTGTCACGGGCCACAGCTGGGGCATGTCTTGCATCTGCGCAACGCTGAGCTTGGTCTGACCGACCCATAAAATCCGCTGGAAGCCATTGTCTTTCGTCCGCACCCTGTCTTCGGTCGAAAGCCAATCCACCGGCAAAAGGCCGGACGCCGTTTCAATCATCGTGCCAGAGCAATAGCAGGGGACAGAGTTGAAGAATGAATACTCAATCTCCGATCCATCTGTGACGTCGTCGGTAGAAAGAACGGGATAGCTTGCCCCCGGCGTTAGCTCGACTGACGAAAAGTACCCCAGATGCTGGCCTGCGATTTCGATGCGGTCGAGATACCCGCTTCCACCATCAAGCGTGTCGATTTCGGCATAGGCTTCATCATAGATCTGACCTGACGCGATTACGGTGCCATCGGGTGTGGTGACGACGGCTGTCTGGTTCGCATCGCTGCCGATCTCATCATCGCCCGGCGCCGCGTCATCCCCATCAAAGAAGTTGTCGTCATCTGTGATCGTGACCTTGATCCGATCCTGCGTTGGATCGAAGCTTGGACTGAGGTCAAACGCGCCCGTAGAGCTGTTGAACACCAGTGCCGAGGCCGCGTAGCCGTAAATTACATAGGTCGCCATTGCATATGCCCGCTGAAAAGAACGGCAAACCTTTGTCGGATGATGGTGAACAATGCGCTAACTGCGCCATACAAGCTGTCTAAGATTTTAGGCAATCCGCTTGCCGCCCTGCCCCTTTACGGGCATATCGGACCGCATGGCCAAGCAACTCGACTATCTCACTTTGCGCGAAATTTTCACCCGCTTTCAGGATGCGGATGCAGAACCCAAGGGGGAGCTGAACCACACCAATGCATACACCCTTGTGGTCGCCGTTGCCCTGTCCGCCCAGTCCACAGACGTCGGCGTCAACCGCGCCACCGCCAAGCTGTTTGAAACAGTTGATACCCCGCAAAAGATGCTGGAACTGGGCGAAGAGGCTTTGATTGAGCACATCAAAACCATCGGTCTTTATCGCAACAAAGCCAAGAATGTCATCAAGCTAAGCCAGATGCTGGTCGATAAGTACGACGGTGAAGTCCCCAATTCCCGCGCCGCTTTGCAAGCCTTGCCCGGTGTTGGCCGCAAGACCGCCAATGTGGTTTTGAACATGTGGTGGGGTCAGCCTGCCCAAGCCGTCGACACCCATATCTTTCGCATCGGCAACCGGACCGGCATCTGCCCCGGCAAAACCGTCGATCACGTTGAACGCGCCATTGAGGACAATGTGCCTGCCGATTTCCAACTTCATGCCCACCACTGGCTGATCTTGCACGGGCGCTATCATTGCACCGCCCGTAAACCGAAATGCACCACCTGTATCATCCGTGATCTGTGTACCTTTGAGGATAAAAACCTATGACCACCTATAAGCTCGCCGGGATCGGCAATGCCGTTGTTGATGTAATCAGCCATGCAGACGACAGTTTTCTGGACCTGATGGGGATCGAAAAGGGGATCATGCAGTTGATCGAACAAGACCGTGGCGAGGTGCTTTATGCCGCGATGACGGATCGCTTGCAGACCCCGGGTGGATCCGTGGCGAACACTGTGGCTGGCGTTGGCGCCTTGGGTCTTGAGACTGCGTTCATCGGGCGGGTCCGCGATGATGCGTTGGGACGGTCTTACGTGGACGGTATGCAAAAAGACGGCACCGACTTTGTGAACGCACCTGTTGCGGATGCTGATTTGCCCACATCTCGGTCTATGATCTTCGTCTCGCCCGACGGGGAGCGATCAATGAACACGTATCTTGGTATCTCGACCGAGCTTGGTCCGGAAGACGTTCCAGAAAGTGTCGCAAGCGGTGCCGAGATCATTTTCCTTGAAGGGTATTTGTTCGACAAGGACCAAGGCAAAGAAGCGTTCCTACAGGCCTCGCGCTTGTGTCGCGCAGGTGGCGGCAAGGCTGGCATCGCCATTTCAGACCCCTTTTGCGTCAACCGTCACCGCGCCGATTTCCTGCGCATGATTGCAGATGAGCTGGACTATGTGATCGGCAATGAGGCCGAAATTCTGTCGCTGTTTGAAACCGATGATCTGGAGGAGGCCTTGGCTAAGACGGCTGCGATTAATCCGCTGGTCGTTTGCACCCGCTCCGGTGACGGGGTTACGGTTATTGCGGGTGACGCGCGCCATGACATTCCCGTTGAAAAGGTTACCCCTGTCGACGCCACAGGGGCTGGCGATCAATTCGCTGCTGGCTTCTTGTATGGCATGGCCACGGGTCGTGATCTGAAAACCTGCGGTCAGATGGGGTGTATCGCTGCGGGTGAAGTCATCAGCCACATCGGCCCCCGTCCGCAAACCGATATTGGCGCACTGTTTAAGGCCGCAGGGCTGACCTAAGCGCGCGCCAGCTTCATCATCAAGTATACATTGTTGGTCGCAAAGACGTCTCGGTTGCGGGTCTGTTGGTTCAACCGCTGATCCAACCGCGACCGCTTGCGATTATCCACCAATGCACGCACCACCTGGTTCAGCATCCAGCGCAGCTTTGGTCGTTTGGTTTTGAGGTCCGCATCAACGCGGTGCAACCCATAGCCCAGCACATTGAACATGCCTTGCTCAATCTCGACCGAAGGCGCTGTCGCCTGCGTGATGTCTTCCTCTGATAGAACCTGCACCGGCCAGCTTGCTAAAGCAGAGCGGAACTTGGAGATCGCATGACCACCCCCTACGGTCGAGGTGCCGCGCTCAATTGTATAAGCGTCGGTGCGAAAGCAATCCGACACAATGATGTGCCCGTCCGCGGTCAACAGGTCCAGACAGCGCGGACCCCCCCGTTCTAGAGGGATATACTGGTAGCTTTCCGAAAACAGACAGATATCGAACGGGCCAGAGCCTGCAAAGTCTTCAAACAGACATTCATGCACAGTCGCCTTGGGCGCGTTTTCGCGGCAGCGGTCTGCAAGCAGCGGGCTTGGCACTACGATTTCAACGGTATGCCCCAGCGCGATCAGTTTGGCTGCTGTGGTCCCTGCCCCGCCTCCGATATCAAGGATCCGGCTGGGTGTTTTGGGCAGAAGATCGAACAGTTTGTCGGTATACGCTTCTTGTGCCTGACGCAGGTTGCCGGCTGTGACCTCAAGATCATTCCAAAGACCGTAATGCAGGTTTTCGGACCCTGTAAGCCATTTCACGAAATGTAGCCCGACGTCGAGCCCGATGGCTTGGGTGTTAATCTTGGATTTGGACATTGATCACTCGTTATTGGGCAAAATGGTCTCAAGAATACTGGTGGATGGACAGGGGCGACCGTTGAAGCATCGGCGCACGGCCCGCAGATGGGCTTTTGTCGGGTTGGTGAATATCTTGTCGGCGCAGGGGGCGATGTCTTGTTCGTATCCGGTTTCTGTCTTGCGCAAAAACATCAGATAGTCGCCGCCGCTGGCTGCCCCGCCGCACCACGGCCCCAGACAGTAGGACACGAGTGTAACCGGTGCAGTGAAGTCCGTTTTGAAGCCCGAACTGCTGAGCGACTGTCCGGTCACGCGGGCGGGGATAAACTCCGTCGGTTGCTCTTTGGCAGTGCTATCGCGGTCGGGCCAAGCGGAGAGATCGTATTCAATCGTGCCATGCACAATCACATAAGCGGGGGCTGCATCCGCGACGCTTAGGAAGGTGCGTTGCACGGATGGTTCCACACATGACAAAGCGGCCACCTGAACAGGCAAGCAGGCCAAAACAAACCACAACCAACGCATCCTACAAATACCCCTTAAACGTCTCAATGACCCGTGTATAAACGTCTCTCTTGAACGGCACGATGCTGTCCACCAGATCGGGGACCGGCATCCATTGCCATTTGCGAAATTCCTGATGATCGGTTTCGATATTGACCTGATCGTCAGTGCCTTTGAACCTTAGAAGGAACCATTTTTGTTCCTGCCCGCGATACTTCCCGTTCCAAAGCTTGGGGATCAGATCGGCAGGCAGTTCATAAGGCAACCATTCTTCACTGATGGCGATAATTTCAATCAGATCAGGAGTGATCCCTGTTTCTTCGCCCAATTCGCGCAGTGCTGCGGTTTGCGGGTCTTCGCCCTTATCCACTCCACCTTGGGGCATCTGCCAGGCGTCGTAGTGGCGGTCTGTCCGCTGGCCGACAAAAACCTCGCCTTTCGCATTAAGCACCATAAGCCCGACGCAGGGCCGGTACGGCAATTTGGCGATTTCATCGGCAGTCATGGGCGTCCCCCTGAAACATTTAACATCATACATACCTTGCCTGCCCAAGCATGCAAGCCAGTGACGCGGCGTTTGACGTGACAAGCGTGGCCTGTTCAGATGATCTGACGCCAACACCTTTTGGGAGGCACCACCACATGACCGATTTTCCGCACCTTCTTGCGCCACTTGATCTTGGATTCACCACATTGAAGAACCGCGTTCTGATGGGATCAATGCACACCGGCCTTGAGGAAACCAAGGACTGGAACCGTGTCGCCGAGTTTTACGCCGAACGTGCCCGCGGCGAAGTGGGGTTGATGGTCACAGGCGGGATTGGTCCGAACCTTGAAGGATCCGTCCTGCCCGGTGCTGCGATGATGGTGTCAGATGAAGACATCAAGAACCATTCGGTTGTAACAAACCGCGTCCACGACGCCGGCGGCAAGATCGCAATGCAGATTTTGCACGCGGGCCGCTATGCATACGGGCCCGCCTGTGTGGCCCCAAGCCCGATCAAGTCCCCGATCTCGCCTTTCCCGCCAGCCGAGCTTGACGCAGCAGGGATCGAAAAGCAGATCAACGACATCGTGGAAACCGCCGCCCGTGCCCAGAAAGCCGGCTACGACGGGGTCGAGATTATGGGATCAGAGGGCTATTTCCTGAACCAGTTCCTTGTCACCCATACCAACAAGCGCACCGACGAATGGGGCGGATCTTATGAGAACCGGATGCGCCTGCCTGTAGAGGTCGTGCGCCGCACCCGCGAAAAGGTCGGCTCTGATTTCATCATTATCTACCGTTTGTCGATGATTGATCTGATCCCCAACGGGTCCACCCACGAAGAAGTCGTCCAACTGGCCAAAGCGGTTGAGGCCGCAGGGGCCACCATCATCAATACCGGCATCGGTTGGCATGAGGCGCGTATTCCGACCATCGCAACATCCGTCCCCCGTGCCGCCTTTGCTTGGGTTACGAAAAAGCTGATGGGGCAAGTGAACATTCCGGTCATCACCTCAAACCGGATCAACACACCCGAAGTTGCCGAAGAGGTTCTAAGCACAGGTTGCGCTGATATGGTATCCATGGCGCGGCCTATGCTTGCGGATGCCCATTTCGTATCCAAAGCGATGGCGGGCAAGTCCGACCAGATCGCGCCTTGTATTGCCTGCAACCAAGCGTGCTTGGATCATACGTTCTCTGGCAAGATCAGTTCCTGTCTGGTGAACCCGCAGGCATGCTATGAAACGGAGCTGGTGATCGCGCCTGCCGCGACGTCCAAGTCAGTCGCCATAGTAGGGGCTGGCCCTGCTGGTCTGTCCACTGCAATCACAGCAGCCCAGCGCGGGCATGACGTCACTGTCTTTGACAAATCGGGCGAGATTGGCGGCCAGTTGAACATGGCCAAGCAAGTCCCCGGCAAAGAAGAGTTCTGGGGGCTGGTCGATTGGTATCGCGCCATGCTGGCGGAACATAAGATCACCGTGAAGCTGGGGCATACCGCAACCACCACTGACTTGGCCGATTTCGATGAGGTCGTGATCGCCACCGGTGTCGTGCCGCGCGATCCGCAGATCGACGGTCAAGACGGGGCCAATGTGGTCGACTATATAGACGTGCTGCGCGGCAAGGCCCCTGTCGGCAAACGGGTGGCGATTGTAGGCGCAGGTGGTATCGGGTTCGATGTGGCCGAGTACCTTGCCCATGAAGGCGAAAGCCCGACTGAGAGCCTGCCGCTTTGGATGATGGAATGGGGGGTCGCAGACCCGTCCGAGCATCGATCCGGGCTTGCCCCAGAAGGTCCGCAACCTGTGGCCGCTGCCCGTGACATTACCTTGCTGCAACGCAAAGCCGAAAAGCACGGCAAGCGCTTGGGCAAAACCACAGGCTGGATCCACCGTGCATCGTTGAAGATGAAGGACGTGAACTTCGTCGGCGGTGTGAACTATGAACGGATCGACGAAAGCGGTCTGCACGTCAGCTTCGGCGAGGCCCGCGAGAACCCGACAGTGATCGAGGCCGACACGATTGTTCTTTGCGCGGGGCAACTGCCCGAGCGGTCATTGGCGGATGCGCTGGAGGCCGCAGGTAAAACGGTGCATGTGATTGGCGGGGCGGATGTGGCAGCGGAACTTGACGCGAAACGCGCGATAGACCAAGGGACGCGGCTGGCGGCGGGGATGTAGGGACGCCAAATTGCAAATCACTATCGTTCGACTAAGCTGGGCAGAACTGGACCCGCCAAAGACCGAGCAAAAGACGTAACCCAATGATCCCTTTGACAGCCTTGGAACCCCGCGTCTATGTGTCAGGCGTCGACCTGCCTGATCGTGACTTCACCGGATATGGCTTCGAAGGGACAGACTTCATAGTGGGTCTGGACGGCTTAGAACTTTTTGAAGCCTCGCGCGGGATATCCTTTTCCGGTCACGATGATGGTTGCTACATGCTGGTTGAAAGACAGGGGAAGGCACACACCATTGCGGCCGACCCGAACGGATTGTGCAAGCTTTTCGTCTATCGACACGGCTCCAATTGGGCAATTGCGAACAGTTTTTCCGTACTCGTCGATCGAGTCTCGACGTTGGGTTGGAACATTACGCCGGACTTCGCGGTGCTTGATGCATGGACTTTGCCTCCCAATACCTTCGGGGCCTGTTTTTCAACCCAAACAGTCGTGCGAGAAATCGCGCTGCTTAACCCCTTAGAACAGATCAGGATTGAAGGCACTGATGTGAAGATCGAAACGCGGTCTTTGCAAACATTGAATGCCTTAGGGCCGACCTATGAAGACAAGATACAATACTATCTGAGGCAATGGTGCAGTCGCATCCTAACCTTGGCACAGTCCGAACACATCAACCTGAATGTCGAGTTAACCGGCGGATTGGACAGCCGCACCGTTTTTGCGTTTATCTTGCACCTGCGGGACCGGGGGGCGATTGCCTTGCTGGAAAACGTGACCGTTTTTTGTGGCGGAGCATCGACCTCGGACTTGGACATTGCCCAATCTGTGAGCGCTGATTTTAACATTCCCTTGTCTAAAGGCCCAACCGAAGCGACGCACCAAAGATCAGGTGCAGACCGTTTTGCCATCTGGCAGAGGTTCTCTTTGGGAATGTATGTACCCCCGTACTTTCCCGCCAAGACCCTTGATCCATCGACAGTCACTTTGGGGGGTCACGGAGGCGAGCGACACCGGTTGGTTCAAAACAAAAGCTCGTTATCTGAGTTTCTGGACGAGTATGCACAGTGGTTTCGACGACCCGACCGGCAACGCAGAATGCAAGAGTTGAACAAGCAAGACAGGTTAGGCCCGCCTGCTCACCCTACTGTATCTCCTGACCTTGGGCTGTATCGGCGCAACTGGATGCGGTTTCATCATGCACACTTTGCCCAAAGCACAATGCGAACCCCGCCTTTGATGGCTATTGGTCTAGATAAGTGCCTCAGCGCATTAGACCCTGCTGACCAAAACAGCGGATTTGTGTTATACGATCTGATGCAGCGTTTGGCGCCTGGGCTTGCCAGACATCCCTTCGACAAACCTCACAAGACACCAAGCGGAGATATACTGGCCCGATGTGGACCCTTATTCGATGGTCCGGTGGAACAGGGCACCGTATTTGGAGGCATCGAGTTCTCTTTAGATGGGTCCACTCCACACGATGATGAAGCTCCGCATATCTACATGATCAAAGCCTATGCCAAAGCACGATCAAACCTTCATTCTGGCGGGTTACGCAAAAGTGTCGTTGCGCAAGCCGATGAAGCGATCCGAGAGATTGAACACACAGGAATATTGCCAAGCCGTATCGGGTTTCAGCCCATTCATGCGGTCATGTTGTCCGGTTTGATTACCAAAGGCCAGAGTTCATGGCGGACTGAGGGAATTGAACACGTAAGAGACGGGATATCCCGACTAAGCCGCGTGCCTGCCGCAGTGCGTGCGCGATTGCGACGGCGCTGATGCAGGAGACGATTGCAGTGTCAGTCGAACAAGGTCACGATGTGCATTGAAGTGCGCAGTTCTGGGTCAGGCCAAAAGGAAACACTTATGAACATCTACGCCTTCGATCACATCGTTCTAGTCGTCCGCAATTTAGACGCCACGATCGATTTTTACGGGCGGGTCTTGGGGATGCAGGCGCGTGAGGAACGGCCTGGTAAATGGGCACTCTATTTCGGGGCCTGCAAGATCAGTCTTCAGGTCGAGGGGGCGGCCCCTGCCTTAGCCCAAGGCACCACGCCCGGCAGTGGCAACTTTTGCCTGCTGACCGATACGCCGATTGAGGACGTGGCAGAGACGCTGCGCCGGAATGATATTGAGATACTGGTTGGCCCAGCGCCCAAGGACGGAGCAGTTGGCGGGTTGATGTCCGTGTACGTCCGCGATCCCGATGGGAACTTGGTTGAGGTAAGCAATCGGGTGGGGTGAACTTGGGACGTAACCCTGACCCCTATTGGCCGATCAGGCTATCAAGATAGTCTATCACGATCTCCGGGTCGCCACCGGGGCCAGCGCCACTTTCATAAAGCGCGCGTATCAACAGGATGTCGTTGTAGCGCTTGTTCGTCGTTGTGCCGATCTGTTCATCAAACGTGAAAAACCGGGAACCGACTGCATCGCCAAGCGGGCCAAGCGTGTGGAGCACTTCTTCCCAGAGACATTCCGACACGACGTCCTGACTGGTAGGAAGAACAATCGACACATAAGCGCTGCGGCGAATGTTATTGTCAGATGTCAAGGACTGGTAATAACAGCGCGCCTTGCTGCCTTCCATTTGGGCGCGGGTGTAGTGACCAGGCATTCGACTCCAAAGCCCGTTGAGGACTGCAATTGTCGGCCTGTCCCCGACGGCAATGACAATATCCGTGTAGAATGTTCCAGCGTCTCCCAGAAGTGCTTTAATTTGACGCCCCGACGGCCCGCCTTTTTCTGTTCGCATACCAAGCCAATGGTTGCCTTTGGCCATTTCGGAATCAAACACCGCAACATCCCAATCCCCAAAGAAAGTCGGTCCGAAGGTCACTGCTACGTTTTCGTTTACGGTCTCTCTTATCTTTGCAAGCTCGCCCAACACAAACGGGTCCGACGCGATCATCAATACCCGCGGCGGATGGTTCCAAAGTCGAACGTCACCCTTGTCAGACGTGATTATCAATCGCGCGTCTCCCAGGATGTTGCCGGTTGAGGGAGGATCTTCTTGCGCCAGAGCGGGCAAACTGAAGACCGCAAAGCAAATCGCGGCCAAAAGACGGGGGATGGCGTGGGGCATTGTCAGGTATCCGCTTCACACAAGGGTACATCCAAAAGTGTGACCCATTGATGCAATTCGCGCAAGGGGCGAGTAATCGGGTAGGGTGATGGCAACTTGCAACTACTGACCCTCAGATCGCATAACATACACGAAAATGGCCGCCCCTTTCAGAGCGGCCAATCTACAAAGGCATGCGCCGGTATGTTT
>CAZWSE010000038.1:0-30389 GCA_964636575.1 uncultured Sulfitobacter sp.
CAGAAATCGACGATCAGCGGCCCGCGTGCGTTGGGCAGGATTTCCCACAGCATGATGTACCACGGACCCTCGCCACGGGTCTGGGCGGCCGCCACATAGTCACGGGTTTTGATATCCATCGCCAACCCGCGCACAATCCGGAACACAGTGGGCGAGTTCACAAAGACAACCGACACAAAGACCACCAGAATGCCCGCGCTGATATCAAAGAGATCCATAAACTTCGGCAGCCCGGGGATCGTATAGGAGTCCGTGGCCACTACTGTGCCGTTGCTTGAAATCAGCGACAGATAGATCCAGCCCACAATGCCCAGTACCACAATCAACAGCGGTGTGCGGAACGAGGGCTGCGTATAGAACCGAGAGTTCAACAAAATCGCCAAGAAGATCAGCGGGAAGATGAACAGCACCGTCGCCATATAGTTCGGAATACCCGTGGCCACGATCTCAGGCGTCACAAGCAGGTAGAACAGCAAGATCACCGGAAAGGCGAGGATCAGGTTCGCCAGGAACGACAGGACGGTGTCCAGCTTACCGCCATAGTATCCCGCAGGCAGGCCAAGTGTGATCCCGACCATAAAGGCGAACATCGTCGCCAGTGGCGCGATTTGCACAACAACAAACGCGCCTTTGACCATGCGACTGAACACATCGCGGGCAAGGTTATCGCCGCCCAGCAGGTAGTAGGCATATTCGCCTTCCTCTGCCCCACGTAACGGCGTTCCGGGCACTTTGTTCTTCATGCCCGACACCTGTGCCAGCGGATCATGGGTGATGATCATATCAAAGGCACCGCCGTAGATGCCGGTGAAAACCCAGAACATAACCAGTGCGAACCCAATCATCCCGATTAGGCTGTCAAACAGTTTGCCGTAGAGACCCAGCTTGCGTTTGAACATGATCGACACGACAAACAAAACGACCAGAGAAATCCAGACGGGAGAAAACTGGATGAAGATGCGGATGATGATTTCACCCCATGAAAGCGGTTCCATATCAGTCTCCCCTTATGAAATGCGAATGCGTGGATTGAGGAAGACGTAGCCGATATCCGATATCAGCTGCGTGACCAGAACCACGATGACGGAGACGACCGAAACGGCCAGGAGAAGCTCAATGTCGTTGTTGCTTGCGGCTTGCACCAGCACCCAACCGAAGCCCTTGTAGTTGAACAGGGTCTCAACGATGACCACACCGTTCAGCAGCCACGGGATTTGCAGCATGATCACTGTAAAGGGCGCGATCAAGGCGTTGCGCAGGGCGTGCTTCATCACGATATTCGGGAAGCTGACACCCTTCAGGCGGGCCGTTCGAATGTATTGCGCGGTCATGACTTCGGTCATCGACGCCCGTGTCATCCGCGCGATATAGCCCATCCCGTAAAGCGAGATGGTCAGAACAGGCAGGAAGAAATTCTCAAAATTGGCGCTTTCCATAGCGCTGGTCGCAGTACCCTTGAACCATTTCAGCCCAACCGCTGACGATGCAAAGACCGCGATGAAGATAACACCGGACACATATTCGGGCGTTGCTGTGGACATGATCGAAAAGACAGACAGCGTCCGGTCCGTTTTGGACCCTTCGCGCATGCCTGCCAGAACACCGACCAGAAGCGCCATAGGCACCATCAGCATCATCACCCAAAACATCAGCTTGCCTGTCAGGCCCAACCGCGTCCCGATAATGGTCGACACGTCATCCTTAAAGACTGTGGATGTGCCCCAATCCCCTTGAAGCAACCCACAGCGTGCGCTGCGTTCGTCTTCGGGTGCGTTCTTCGCAAAACAGCGGCCAGTCACTGATCCGTCTTCAGCCGTATGGGTCCACCCTTTTTTGACCCCAAGCCATTCGCCGAACTTATAGAGCATCGGTTGCTTGTAGCCGCGGATTTCCAGCCAGGATTGCACTTCTGCGTCCTGCATCCGTGAGTTGCCCTGGTTTTTGGCAAGCTTTTCAAGGTTTGGTTCAAGGTTGGTCAGAAAGAAGACCACGAAGGTCAGGCAGAGTGCTGTAAACAGCATCACCCCCAGCCGTCGGAGGATAAATAGTCCCATGGATGCCCCTGTTGGTAGGCTGATTGGACCGATTGCGGTCCCTTTTTATCGGATCGGCAGATGACCCGTCTTTCAGTAAGAAAATGGCCGCCCTGCGTGAAGCGGGGCGGCCAATTATAAGCTTAGGCTTTCATGCCCCACTTATACATTTGCGCGAGATACGCGATGTGCTGGTCTGCACCAACCACCTTGTCGGTGGAGTGGCGGTAGATCGAGCGCCAGTACGGCTGGATCGTCACGCCTTCTTCGGTCATGATGGCCTGAATTTTGCCCATCACTGTGCGGCGCTTGTCCACGTCAGCGATCGAGTTGGCTTCGGCCAGCAATGCGTCGAACTCAGCGTTCGCAAAGCCAGTTTCGTTCCATGGCACACCCGACTTATAGGCCAGACCCATGATCTGGGTGCCCAAAGGACGGTGGTTCCAGTTGGTGGAGCTGAACGGATACTTGACCCAGTCATTCCAGAATGTGGAACCTGGCAAGATGGTCCGCTTCACGTTGAAGCCTGCATCACGCAACTGGGCTGCAACAGCGTCAGTTGTGTTTTTGCGCCAGTCATCATCGATGGAGTGTAGTTCCATCTCAAAATCGCCCATGCCGGCTTCGTCCAGCATCGCTTTCGCTTTTGCAGGATCGTAAGGCAGGCCAGCAACGCTGTCGTCATACTCAGGGTGAACTGGACCAACGTGCTGGTTCTTCGCAGCGATACCCTGACCGGATACACCAAGCTCAAGGCAGACAGCGTTATCAACGGCCATCTGGATCGCCTGACGCACTTTCTTGTCTGCGTAAGGCTTTTTGCCGTCAACTTCTGCGAGCTGGTTTGGACGGATAACGATGGTCGAACCCGATGTTACTTCGGACTGACGCATGCCAAGGCTTGAGAAGATGTCGATGAAATCGCCAGCGGTTTCATAGATGACGTCAACTTCGTCAGCTTCAACAGCCGCAACCCATGCAGCAGGGTCGGTGCCGTAGTCGATGAATTCGACTTTATCGAGATACCAACCACCTTCTTCAAAGGCCTCATCGCCCCACCATGGGTGACCGGATTTTTCGATGACGGCTTTGACGCCGACTTCGTTCATGGTCACTTTCATCGGGCCAGTACCAACGAGTGTGGACATATCGGCTGCGACGGCTTCTGCGTCGTAGGATTTGTGCACAACGGCCGCAGGGTAGTCCGCGATGCCTGGGATGATTGTGATGTCTGGTGCGTTCAGTTTCAGAACAACAGTGTGGCTGTCTTTGACTGTGATTGCACCATCGGCAGCTTTGCCTGTGGCTTCATCAACCATTGTGATGATGCGCGAGGACATGGAGTTACCTTCGGCGGTGCTGTCTGCCCAGCGCTCGAAGTTGAACGCCACATCTTCAGCAGTGAAGTCGTCGCCGTTGTTCCACTTAACGCCTTTGCGGACGTTCAATGTGTATTCTGTGGCGTCGTCGTTGACTTCCCAGCTTTCGATCAACATGCCGCGGAATGTCCCGTCGGTGTTGTATTCGACCATGTACTCAAGCGTACCGGCGACAACATAGGCGATCTGGTTCCAGTCAAATGTACGCGGGTCTTTGTGCGCACGGACTTCCATCAGCATCCGCAGCGTGCCGCCTGGCGCGATGTGGCCTGCCGCTTGAACAGGCGCGGTCATACCGATCATGCCGTAAGCTGCAGCTGTTGTGACACCAAGCGCCGTTGCACGGGTCAGAAACTCGCGACGATCAAGTTCGCCTGCGTTTGCTTCTTTCGCGTACATCACCGCACCTGGGTGTACTTTTGTTTCTTCGGGTAGTTGCGTCATCGTATTCTCCCTGTGACACATTCATTTTTACGCGTTCTACCGGGAGTGAGTGGTCCCAGCGAACGCGGCCCACTGCCGTTCAAGGGCAGATTGGCCAGATCACATTCGGCACCAGAAAAATTAATAGGTCAATGGGTTGCATCGGAAATGTGATGACAAAAGCGACAACTGAACGGGTGAAAAACGACATATGCCGGATTCGAGGCCTGTGCTGGTCGCAAAACCGTCAACACCGCTTTTGTGCTGCACTGCGTCATAGCGCTAGGTCTTTGAATTGCTTTACGTTAGGTCCACTTGGGTGACATCAATCCACGACTGCATCCGCGCCCGCAGCCATGTGCGTTGTCGTTTTGCATAGCGCCGCGTGGCGATGGTGGCGCGCTCAACCGCCTGTTCAAGCGTCAGATCCCCTGCAAGATGGCCCATCAATTCAGGCACCCCGATGGCTTTGAACGCAGGCAAGGCCGGGTCGTATTTGTCTTGCATCGCCGCCACTTCGTCCAATGCCCCTTGTGCGATCATCGTGTCGAACCGGCGGTTGATCTTGGGGGTCAGCACGGATGCATCAGGGCAAATGATAAGGGGCGTTGTTTGATCGAGCGGCAGCGTCGGGGCAGGGGTTTCATCCTGCCAGTGCGCCAAGCTGCGCCCTGTCGCGACTTGCACCTCATAGGCGCGTTGCACCCTTGCGCGGTTTTGCAGGTCTATCCGGCTGCGGGTCGTTGGATCCAAGGCCTCAAGCAGATCATCCATCGGCAAAAGGTTCGCGGCGTCCCGCACAGTGTCGGGCGTTTGCGGAATGTCTGCCAAGCCCTCCGTCAAGGCTGCAAAGTTTAGCCCCGATCCACCTACGATAATTGGGCGATCCGGCCCGTCCAAAACGGTTTGAATCTCTCGCAGCCAGTGGCCGGTCGAATAGGGTTGATCGTATGCGATATGTCCGTAAAGCAGATGCGGCGCGCGGACCAAGTCCTGCGCCGGCGGTCGTGCCGTGATGACTTGCCAGCAGTCATAGACCTGACTGGCATCCGCGTTGACCACGACACCGCCGTGGGTTTCTGCAATCCGCAATGCCAGCTCCGACTTGCCCGACGCCGTCGGTCCGGCAATCAGAACGGGCTTTTCATCTGGAATTGCGGGCAGCTGCATCTGATTTCAGATCTCGTGTCGTGGTCCATTGAACTTACCGCCGTTTTCCGACATTTTGCGCGCAAACAAAAGCGCCCATATCGCTTGGGCCAATACATCGGAGTATGTGATGTCTGACCAACCTTCCAAATCTGGCGCGCAAACCGAGAATGATACGACGTACAGTCGCGTGATGCTCAAAATTTCCGGCGAAGCGCTGATGGGCGATCAAGGGTACGGGCTGAACCCGCCCACCGTTCAACGCATCGCCAATGAGGTTAAAACCGTCCATGACATGGGGGTTGAGATTTGCATGGTCATCGGCGGCGGCAATATCTTTCGCGGGTTGCAAGGCTCTGCCCAAGGGATGGAGCGCACGACCGCCGACTACATGGGGATGCTGGCCACCGTGATGAACGCGCTTGCGATGCAATCTGCCCTTGAAGCGCTTGGTATTCATACGCGGGTTATCTCAGCCATCACGATGAACGAAGTGGCCGAGCCCTACATCCGCCGCCGCGCCGTGCGCCATTTGGAAAAGAAGCGCGTTTGCATTTTTGCGGCAGGTACCGGTAACCCCTATTTCACCACGGATACTGCCGCGACCCTGCGCGCCAATGAAATGTCCTGCGAGGCGATCTTCAAAGGCACCAAGGTCGATGGCGTCTATGACAAAGACCCCGCCAAGCATGATGATGCAAAACGCTATGACGTGGTCAGCTATGACGACGTGCTGGCCAAACGGTTGGGGGTCATGGATGCATCGGCCATCGCTTTGGCCCGCGACAACAACTTGCCGATCATCGTGTTCTCACTGGATGAGGCGGGAGGGTTCAAAGGTATTCTGGCGGGCAAAGGCACCTATACTAAGGTCCAAGGATAAGGTCTTTCGACGGTGTGCGGAGGGGCCTGAGAAAAACGTCCGGGTTCTTTGCGAAAGCCCTGCACGAATCCACACTGGCAATTTGCCCACATGTTGATCTATACCCTTTCGCAACTGGCAAAACGCCAAAAAGAGAAACGTGAGGAATTCGATGTCAGACGATTTTATGCTGGATACCGACGATCTGGAGCGCCGCATGGATGGTGCGATGGGGGCCTTGCGGACCGAATTTGCATCGCTGCGCACCGGACGCGCCTCTGGGTCGATGCTGGATCCGGTCATGGTAGATGCCTATGGCGCGATGACCCCGATCAACCAGGTGGGCACTGTGAACGTGCCCGAACCACGCATGGTGACGGTTAACGTCTGGGATAAGGGTTTGGTCAACGCTGTCGAAAAAGCCATTCGTGAGAGTGGGTTAGGGATCAATCCTCAACTTAATGGCACGATCATCATGTTGCCCATTCCTGAGCTGAACGAAGAGCGTCGAACCCAACTGACCAAGGTTGCGGGGCAATATGCCGAATCCGCGCGCGTCTCTATCCGCAACGTCCGCCGTGACGGGATGGACCAGATCAAGAAAGCCAAATCTGACGGTATGTCCGAGGACGATCAGAAGTTCTGGGAAGGTGCTGTGCAGGAAATTACCGATAAATTCATCAAATCCATCGATGATGCGCTTGAAAACAAACAAGCCGAAATCATGCAGGTATAAAGGGCAGCTTGGTGACAACGGACCCCAAACTGAAGCCGCCCAAAGGGCCGGACCACGTTGCGATTATCATGGATGGCAACGGGCGTTGGGCGCAGTCCCGTGGTCGCCCGCGTCTCTATGGCCACCACGCTGGCGCCCGCCGCGTCCGCGAAATCGTTGAGGCCTGCCCAACGCTGGGCGTCAAATACCTGACCATCTTTGCCTTCTCGACCGAGAACTGGAAACGCACACAGGTTGAGGTCGCGGGCCTTATGAACCTGTTCCGCCGTTATATCACCAAAGAGGCCCATGCCCTGTTCAAAGAGGGCGTGCGCGTGCGCTTTATCGGTGACCGTGTCCGCCTTGATGACAAGCTGACCACTTTGATGGACGAGCTTGAGTTGATGACGGCGGACAATGATGAATTGCACCTGACGATTGCCCTCAACTACGGCGGACGCGATGAAGTTGCCCGCGCTACGAAGCGGTTGGCGCAGGACGTAGCGCTTGGCAATCTTGATCCCAAGAATGTGGATGAAGAAACGCTTCCAAAGTACTTGGATACATATGTTTTACCCGACCCTGATCTGGTGATCCGCACCAGTGGCGAAGCCCGCATTTCGAACTTTTTGCTGTGGCAATCGGCCTATGCCGAATACGAATTTATCGACACCCTTTGGCCGGATTTCAAGGCGGATGAATTCGCGCAGCTTTGTGCGGCCTACGGCGCCCGTGACCGTCGTTTTGGAGCGGTCCGCGTATGACGAGCGGTTCGTGGTCGGACCTGCAAACCCGCGCCATATCGGGGGTTGCAATGGTCGCGGTCGGCTTGCTGGCCGTCTGGCTGGGTGGCCATGTCTTTCACGTCTTTATCGCCGCGGTGTGTGGTGTGATGATCTGGGAATTGGTGCGCATGTTGTCGCCCGAGACGCCAGATGTTGCGATCCAACTGGCTGCGATCAGCGGTGTTGCGCTGCTGGCCGCGATCTATCTGCCGTATCAATTCGTTTACCCTGTGCTGATTGCCCCCGTGCTGGTGGGCTTTAGCCAGTTGAACAAACATTTCTGGGTATTTGTGCTCTATGCGCTGGCGGTGATGCTGGCGGGATATGAGATGATGTACGTCCGCGATACCTTTGGCTTTGTTTGGCTGCTGTGGTTGGTTTTGATCGTCGTGGTCAGTGATGTCGCGGGCTATTTTGCGGGTCGTATGATCGGTGGCCCGAAGTTTTGGCCTGCTATCAGCCCCAAGAAAACGTGGTCTGGTACCCTGGCTGGATGGGCTGGTGCGGCCCTTGTCGGCGTTGTGTTTATGCTGTGGCAGAACACGGGTATCGTGCTGATATTGCTGTCTATTGTGACCGCTTTTGCAGCGCAGATGGGCGATATTGCCGAAAGTGCGATCAAGCGGAAGATGGGCGTCAAGGACAGCTCTGATCTGATCCCGGGGCACGGTGGTGTGTCGGATCGGTTTGATGCCATGCTTGGGGCGTCTGTCTTTTTGTTGCTTGCCACCAGTGTCATTCAGTTCCCGCCTGTGGTTGGCTGATGCGTCGCGTGTCGATTTTCGGGGCCACAGGCTCCATCGGCCAAAACACCATTGATCTGATCGCCCGCGCGCCAGAAGCCTACGACGTTGTGGCCCTGTCCGGTGGCCGCAACATTGAACAGCTTGCCGCTGATGCCCGCCGTTTGAAGGCGGACGTGGCTGTCACTGCCTTTGATGAGCTGTTGATTCCCCTGCAAACCGCCCTGACCGGATCGGGTGTTGAGGCCGCAGCGGGCCAGACGGCATTGATCGAGGCTGCATCGCGCCCCGCCGATTGGGTCATGTCAGCGATTGTAGGTGCGGCGGGCCTTGCACCTGGCCTTGCGGCCTTGGAGGCAGGGGCGGTTCTGGCGCTTGCCAATAAGGAATCGCTGGTCTGTGCCGGTGATCTGATCAAGGCGACTGCCAAAGCCAATAACACCCGATTGTTGCCGGTGGACAGCGAACACTCAGCCGTGTTTCAGGCGCTTATCGGCGAAGATATATCCTCGGTCGAGCGGGTTATCATCACTGCCAGCGGTGGCGCGTTTCGTGATTGGCCGATTGCTGATTTGCCCAATGCAACCTTGGAGCAAGCCAGCAGCCATCCGAATTGGGACATGGGTCAGCGCATTACAATCGACAGCGCATCCATGTTTAACAAGGCGATGGAGCTGATTGAAACAAAAGAGTATTTTGACGTCGCGCCTGCCCAGATTGAAACGGTCATTCACCCTGAATCTTTGATCCACGCGCTGGTTGGGTTCAACGATGGGGCTTTGATGGCTCATGTGGGGCCGCCCGATATGCGCCATGCGATTGGCTTTGCCTTGCATTACCCTGACCGCAAGACGCTTCCCGTAGAACGGCTTGATCTGGCAAAGATCGGCGCGCTGACGTTTCGCGCCCCTGATGACACCCGTTATCCCGCGTTGCGGCTGGCCCGCGATGTGATGGACACCGGCGGATTGGCGGGGGCCGTGTTCAATGCCGCCAAGGAACGCGCGCTTGATGCTTTTATCGCCAAACGCATCGGATTTATGGAAATGGCGCAGGTGGTTGAGACCGTTCTTGACCAGATGATTGCAAATTCAAGCCTTATCAATGACACGATGACCCTTGATACGGTGCTCAACACGGACCAAATGGCACGTGACAGAGCAGACGACGTAATGAAGCAAAGAGCAGGGTAAGCACTTGGAAACCATCGGACTGATCCCCCAATTCGGGAGCCTGATTTGGACAATCGCGGCATTTGTGGTGGCCTTGTCGGTCATCGTCGCGATCCATGAGTATGGTCACTACATCGTTGGCCGCTGGTCTGGTATCCACGCCGATGTGTTCTCGCTTGGCTTTGGACCGGTGCTTTATTCGCGATTTGATAAACGTGGGACCAAGTGGCAAGTCGCCGCTTTACCCTTTGGCGGCTACGTCAAGTTTAAGGGCGATGCCAATGCCGCGTCCGGCAAGGATGAAGAGGCCATGGCGGCCCCGATGTCCGCCGAAGAGTTGCGCAGCACCATGCATGGTGCGCCGCTTTGGGCCCGTACCGCCACTGTGGCCGCTGGCCCTGTGTTCAACTTTATCTTTTCTTTGATCGTTTTTACCGGCGTTTTCATGTGGATGGGCAAGCCGACAGAGGATTTGCAGGTCGGCGATATTCGCCCTGTTCCTTATGCTGAACAGCAGTTGCAACCAGGTGACCAGATTACAGCCATCGAAGGTCTGTCCGTCACAGACGAGGGCGCTGACAACAGCCTTGGCCTGATTGGCGACCGTCTGCCAGTTCAGGAAACCCTGACCTATTCCATTGTGCGCGGTGGCCAAGACATGAACGTGCAGGCCCCGCATTTGCTGCCCCCGATGGTACGCGAAGTGCTGCCGGGCAGTGCAGCCTACGATGCCTCGCTTAAAGGCGGCGACGTGATTACGGGTATCAATGGCACGGATGTGTTTACATTTTCAGAGCTTAAGACCGCAGTTGAAGGTTCAAACGGTGCACCGCTGAACCTGAAGGTCTGGCGTGAAGGCGATACGATTGATCTGGTCTTGACACCCAAGCGCGTGGACGAGCCTTTGGAAGACGGCGGATTTGCCACCCAATGGCGCATCGGGATCGCTGGTGGATTGCTGTTTGAACATGCAACTGGCCCCATCGGTGTGGGCGAGGCTGTAAGTGATGCAGGCGCCCGCGTTTTGAATATTATGGGCAATTCACTGTCTGCCCTTTACCATATGGTCGCTGGCAATATCAGCACCTGCAACATGAGCGGACCAATTGGAATCGCCCAAGCCTCAGGCGGTATGGCGTCGCAGGGTGCGGACAATTTCATCATCTTTATCGCGCTTTTGTCGACGGCTGTGGGCTTGTTGAACCTGTTCCCGATCCCAGCGCTTGATGGCGGTCATCTGGTGTTTTACGCCTATGAGGCCGTCACCGGAAAGCCGCCCAGCGATGGTGCGTTGCGGGTGATGATGACCTTTGGATTGGTGTTGATTCTGTCCTTGATGGTCTTTGCCCTTGGGAACGATTTGTTCTGCCCGTAAACGGCTGTGCCGCGTTTCAGCGGCGGCTTAACAGGGCAGGGTGTGCAGACCCAAACGCCACAATCATGCCATATTTCATTGGGCAATCGTCCAAATGATGCCGCAATCCGCCGGTATCTATGGTGGCGAGTTAATGTAAGGATATGCGCCATGTCGGCCATCATCAGCAGCGGATACAAAGGCCTGAGCCTTCTCATGGATCTCAATTGGGACCGTGTGTTGTATCTTGCGACGATAGCCGTTGCGCTTGGGCTTGGGGCTTTCTTAGGAAGCCTGTGACCCTCGCGACCCACTTGTTGTAAGAATTCTCGCCTCCAGCCGAAAACGGCCTTGGGGGCGTTCTAGTTTTTGACAAGCCTTTGCATTCCCGTTACTCACTTTCCTTAAGCAGTATAAAAAAACAATAAAAACGGGTTCTTGATGAAGCATCTTGGGGACAAAACGACCAGCCGCAGTTTGCGTGCTCGTCTGACAAATTCGACAGCAGTGGTTTTGCTTACAGCAAGTTTGGGGGCCTTTACGCCAGCCGGACCTGCGATGGCCCAAAGCTATACCTTCAATTCCGTTGACATTGAGGGCAACGCCCGTGTCGAAGACGCCGCCATTTTGAACACCGCAGGCATCGCCCGCGGTCAGACCGTATCAGCCGGTCAGTTGAACGATGCCTACCAGCGCCTTGTGGCGAGCGGCTTGTTTGAGACTGTCGAAATCGTACCCGCCGGAAACACCCTGCGCATCGTTGTCACTGAATATCCGACGATCAACCGCATCAACTTTGAAGGCAACAAGCGCATCAAGGACGAGCAACTGAGCGAGCTTGTCGAATCTGCCAGCCGCCGCGTCTTTAATCCTGCACAGGCCGAGCGCGATGCCGCCAGGATTTCCGAGGCCTATAGCCAAGACGGACGTCTTGCTGCCCGCGTCACCCCACGCCTAATCCGCCAAAGCGACAACCGCGTTGACCTGGTGTTTGAAATCGTCGAAGGCGATGTGGCCGAGATTGAGCGTCTGTCCTTTGTCGGCAACCGTGCCTATTCCGACCGTCGTCTGCGCCGCGTGCTTGAAACCAAGCAGGCCGGTATCTTCCGTGCTTTGATCCGCCGTGACACGCTTGTCGAGGACCGGATTGAGTTCGACAAACAAGTGCTTCGTGATTTCTACTATTCGCGCGGCTATGTTGATTTCCGAACCGACAGCGTCAGTGCCAACCTTGCCCGCGAACGCGATGGGTATTTCTTGCAGTTCAACGTGACCGAGGGCCAGCAGTTCAAGTTTGGTGAAGTCACAACGGTCAGTGAAATTCCGCAGGCTGATTCTGATCTGTACCAGCAGGTCGTCAAAATCCGTCCCGGTGTCGTCTATTCACCGACCCTTGTTGAGAACGAGATTGCCCGCATGGAGCGTCTGGCGATCAAACAGGGTTTGGATTTCTTGCGGGTTGAACCACGTGTTACGCGCAACGACCGCGATCTGACGTTGGATATCGAATTTGTTCTCAAACAAGGCCAGCGCGTCTTTGTTGAGCGGATTGACATTGAAGGCAACACCACGACGCTGGATCAGGTTGTCCGTCGTCAGTTTAAGGTTGTTGAAGGCGACCCCTTTAACCCACGCGAAATTCGTCAGAGTGCCGAGCGCATCCGCGCCTTGGGGTATTTTTCCAATGCGGCCGTTGATGCCCGCGAAGGCTCTAGCCCCGATCAGGTTGTGATTGACGTGAACGTCGAAGAGCAGCCAACTGGGTCTTTGAACTTCGGCGGGACGTTCTCGTCCAATGACGGGTTTGGTGTAGCTGTCAGCTTTGCTGAAACCAACTTTTTAGGCCGTGGCCAGACGTTGAAACTGGATGTGTCCACGGCGTCGCAATCGCGTCGTTACGGGATCAACTTTATTGAACCCAATCTTTTGGGGCGCGATCTCGAGTTTGGGTTGGCGCTGAACTACACCGAAGGCACAAGCGATTTCACCAGTTATGACACTGCCGCTTTGGAGTTTTCTCCGTCTTTGGCTTTCCCTGTGTCCGAGAACGGTCGTTTGTCGATCAACTACACGGCCCGTCAGATTGAGATGGAAGCCCGTGATCCGATTGAACATGGTGTGGTTGTCGGCAACGAAATCGCCCGTGGTGAAGAGCTTTCAAGCTCGATCGGCTATACCTATACCTACGACACCCGCCGGTCCGGCCTTGATCCGAATGCCGGCGTCTTGTTTCGCTTTGGTCAGGAACTTGCGGGTCTGGGTGGCGACAACGAATATGTCAAAACAACCGCTTTGATTACGGCCCAGAAGGCTGTCTTTAACGAAGAGGTCACCCTGCGTGCCACCCTTGAAGGCGGCGCATTGGCTTGGCGTAATGGCAATAGCCGGACCGTTGATCGCTTTTTGTTGACCCCGAAAGTTATTCGCGGGTTTGAACCGGGTGGTATTGGCCCGCGCGATCAGTCTGGCACTGCAGATGATGCTTTGGGCGGGAACTTTTACGTCGCAGCCCGTTTCGAGGCTGAATTCCCACTGGGTCTGCCGGATGAATACGGCATCACCGGCGGTGTGTTCTACGATATTGGTAACCTTTGGGATCTCGAAGATGCAAACCTGACCGGCGGATCCATCGTCGGGGCTGGCGGGTCTGCCCGCCATGTGGTCGGCATCACCGTATTTTGGGATACCGTTCTTGGACCACTTCGGTTCAACTTCTCTAAGGCTTTGGAAAAAGAGGTCTTTGACCGCGAACAAACCTTTGAGTTGACGATCTCAACACGGTTCTAAGGCGAGCTTGTGCGCGTGCTTCGCATCTTATGTGTGGCCGCGCTTGCCGCTGTTGGTGGGTTTGCGACCTCTGCCCAGACGACGGGTTTGCCTGATGCCTCTATTCTGACCATCGAATCCGATAGCATTTTCGCCCAATCTGCCTTTGGTCAGCGTGTGGCCCGTGAAAGCGAGGCCGAAGCCGCTGTTCTGGCCGCTGAAAACCGCAAGATCGAAGCCGAATTGACCGCAGAGGAAAAAGAGCTGACCGAACAGCGGTCCGAGATGGAGCCTGACCTGTTTCGTCAACTGGCCGATACCTTTGATGAAAAGGTCCAAACCTTTCGCCGCACCCAAGACACCAAGGTCCGTGTTCTCAATCAAAAAGAAGAAAACGAACGTCGTGCCTTTTGGCAGGCTGCGGCCCCTGTGTTGGAACAGATCCTGCGCGACAGCGGTGCCACCATCATTATTGACCAGCGCACTGTGTTCTTTTCCGATCGCGCCATCGACATCACCTCAGAGGCGATACGCCGGATTGATGCGGCCATTGGCGAAGGCGAATCCCAACCCTTTCCAAACCCGCAGGAAGACTGACGCCTGTCGCGTCTTGCCCATGCTTTAGGGGCTTGATACTCACCTAAGGCAGTCACAAAGGACATCTCATGTCACAGACCCTTCTGAGCGCCGATATTCAGCTGATCCAACGGTTGTTGCCGCATCGCTATCCGTTTTTGCTGGTCGACAAGGTGATCGACATTGATGGCATCCAGTCCGCTGTGGGCCTGAAGAATGTCACTATGAACGAACCGCATTTTCAGGGCCATTTCCCCGGTATGCCTATCATGCCCGGTGTCACAATCGTTGAGGCTATGGCCCAGACCGCTGCTGTTATGGTTGGCACGGCCCTTGATATGGCTGACAAGGAAATGAAGGTCTATTTCATGGCCATCGACAACTGCAAGTTCCGTCGCAAGGTTATCCCCGGTGACGTGTTGCGCATGGAACTGAATACTCTGCGCGGCAAGCCCGGTGGTAAGGTCTGGAAATTCAGCGGTGTCGCCACTGTCGACGGTGAAATGGCCGCCGAGGCCGAATTTACCGCCATGATGGATATCCCCAAGGAGTAACCCCGCGGTGTCTGATATTCATCCCTCATCCGTCATCGAAGACGGTGCGACCCTTGGCAAGAATGTCAAAATCGGTCCGTTCTGTGTTGTCGGTCCTGATGTTGTGCTTTCCGATGGTGTTGAGTTGAAAAGCCATGTCGTGATCACTGGTAATACCACTGTCGGTGAAGACACGATCATCTTTTCCTTCGCGGTTATCGGTGAGATCCCCCAAGACTTAAAGTTCAAGGGCGAGGCCAGCCGTCTTGAGATCGGCAAACGCAATCGCATTCGCGAACATGTCACCATGAACGCCGGCACCGAAGGGGGTGGAGGCCTGACCAAGGTCGGCGACGACGGCCTGTTTATGGCTGGTTGTCACATCGCCCATGACGCCGTGGTCGGGGACCGCTGTATCGTCGTCAATTCTGCTGCTGTGGCGGGCCACTGTGTGCTTGAAGACGATGTGATCGTTGGCGGCTTGTCCGGTATTCACCAGTTCGTCCGCATCGGCAAAGGGGCCATCATTGGTGCTGTTACGATGGTCACCAATGATGTCATTCCCTACGGGCTTGTGCAGGCCCCGCGTGGCGATCTTGACGGGTTGAACCTTGTGGGCCTTAAGCGCCGCGGTGTTGACCGCTCTGACATCACCGCTTTGCGTGCTGCCTTTCAGATGTTGGCCCAAGGCGATGGCACTTTTCATACCCGTGTCCAGCGTCTGTCTGACGAAACCGAAAGCGCTTATGTCCGCGATATTGTCGACTTTGTTATGGCCCACAGCGACCGTCATTTCCTGACGCCCGGGAAGTAGCCCGCGATGTTGGCGTTGATCGCAGGTCAAGGCACGCTGCCCGCTCGTATCGCAAGCGCGCAAGATAGCCCACCGATGATCTGTGCCTTGTCTGGCTTTATCCCAGATGGTCTGACACCCGACCGCGTGTTCCGTCTTGAGACCCTTGGCACTTTGTTGCTTGAGCTTGGCAAGGCTGGCGTGACCGAGGTTTGTTTCGTCGGCGCCATTCGTCGCCCTGAGATTGATCCGAGCTTGATTGATGCGGAAACGGCCCCCTTAGTGCCCATTGTGATGCAAGCCATTGCCGCAGGCGACGACGGCGCTTTGCGGGCCATCATGGGCACATTCGAGAAAACGGGGTTCAAGGTCCGTGCCGCGCATGAGTTGTTGCCTGAACTGCTGCCCAAAGGGGGCGTTCTGACCAAAGCCCAGCCCAGCGATGCGGACAAGGTGGATGCCGCCCGTGGTGCCGAGATTGTATCGGCTTTGGGTGCTGTCGACGTCGGGCAAGCCTGTGTCGTGGCAAACGGGCAGGCGATTGTGATTGAAACGGTCAGCGGCACGGACTGGATGCTAAGGTCATTGCTTGTGCCAGCCCCTGATGACGCGGAAGACGGCTCTATTCTGACGGCTGCGGCTGAACTTATCGGTCTAGGTTGGCCTGAGGACCGTAGTGATCTGATGCTGCGCCGCGATCCTAATCTGCCTAAGGGTGGTTTGTTGTTCAAAGCCCCGAAACCCGATCAGGACAGACGCGCCGATTTACCGACCATCGGGCTTGAGACTGTGAAATTGGCCGGTGAGACAGGATTGCGCGGGATTGTCGTTCAAGAAGGCGGGGTTATCGTGCTGGATCAGGCGGCCGTGGTTGAGGCCTGCGATTTGTCGGGTCTGTTCTTCTGGGTCCATCCCTGATGCGTGTGTTTGTGATCGCGGGTGAGGTGTCGGGTGACCGTTTGGGAGCGGCCTTGATGGAAGGTCTGCGCGAACTGGTGCCGGATGTAACCTTCGACGGGGTTGGCGGATCGCTTATGGCCGATCAAGGGCTGGTCAGTCGTTTCCCGATGGATGAGCTAAGTCTGATGGGCATCGTCGAAATCCTGCCCAAGTATCGCGCCTTGATGGCCCGTATCACTGAAACGGCACAGGCCGTTGTAGACACCAAGCCAGACGTTTTGATCACAATCGACAGCCCTGATTTCAGCCTGCGCGTCGCCAAGCGGGTCAAAGCGGTGAGCGATATTCGCACAGTCCACTACGTTGCTCCGACGGTTTGGGCCTGGCGGGCAGGGCGCGCTGAAAAGATGGCGCGATCCGTGGATCAGGTGCTGGCGCTGTTCCCGTTTGAGCCGCCCTATATGCAGGCCGCTGGCATGGAATGTGACTTTGTCGGGCACCCTGTCGTGTCAGAGCCTGTCGCCACAGACGCAGATGCATTGGCGTTCCGCGCGGCCCATGACATTGGCGAGCGCCCTTTGATCCTTGCCTTGCCCGGATCGCGGCGGGGGGAGGTCACGCGTCTTGCCCCGATCTTTGGTGAAGCCCTGCGCCCTGTGTTGGCGGCCACCCCTGATGCCCAAGTGATTGTGCCCGCCGCGGCCCCCGTTGCGTCGCTGGTGCAGGATATGACGGCCAAATGGCCCGGAGCGCCCATCGTGATTGATCCGCGCGGCAAAACCAATGACGCAGCCCTGTCCGAAAAACGGGCTGCCTTTAAGGCTGCGGATGTGGCGCTTGCGGCCTCTGGTACAGTGTCTTTGGAACTGGCGGCCTCAGATACGCCGATGGTTATTGCCTATGATATGAACTGGCTTTCGCGCCAGATTATCAGCCGGATGTACAAGCTTGATACGGCGACACTGGTCAATCTGGTGTCCGAGACCCGCAGCGTGCCTGAGTTCTTTGGGGCAGACTGCAAGCCCGAAAAGATCGCGGATGCACTAAAAGACCTGATGGCGGACCCGACGGGCCAGCAAGCGGCGATGGTTGAGACGATGAACCGGCTTGGAAAAGGTCAAACGCCGCCCGGGTTAAGGGCGGCGCAGGCTGTGTTGGATCGGATGTAGTCGCGCGCCTTACGGGTTGGCGACGATGTCTTGCAGGCCGCCCATCATCTCAGACTGTTTGGATTGGACCATCTCAAGGATCATCGGCTGCTGCGCGCCAATAACGTCTGGCAGTTTGCTCATTACGGAACGTCCGATCTCAGTCGTGTAGAAATCCCGAAGGGCCGAGATTTCTTCCAAAGTCATCATATCGGCCATTAATTCGGCCTGACTTTCCATCATGGTGGTCATCGGCTCCATGAACAGCCCTTGATACAGCGTATCAATACGGGTCAACTGGTCTTCGGACAGTTTGGTCCCGCTGGCTTCGATCTGAGGGATGATCGGCTTCCACATTTGCTGGATGACCCGTTCCATATCCATGTCTTTAAGCGTTTCAGCGATATAGCTTTGCGCCACGGTCAGCCGTTCCGCCCGTGTTTCCGCTTGCGCGGTCAGGGGCAGGGCCATCAGAGCCACGGCTGCGATCAACTTCATGTTCATTTCAAAAACTCCATCAAATCTTTAGTCGGACGCTCCGCGCCAAATCCATCCACCACCGAATATACGGCTGCTTGTGGAATCATAAAACACGCAAGCTTGTCCGGGGGAAACCCCAACTTCGGGGTTTAGCAGCTCTACCATGGCCTCTGTTGGTGAAATCGGCCTGATAATCGCCTCACGCGGGGCACGCGTGGACCGGACCCGCACGGACACATGCCACTCTGGCTGGCTGTCAAAGGGCGCATCGCCCAACCAGTTGATTTCGCGCACCGGTACTGTCCGCGTGGCGAGCATTTCTTTCGGCCCTACAATCACTTTCTTGGCGTCTACGTCCAACTTGACCACATAAAGAGGGTCCGCCAGCCCACCGATCCCAAGTCCGCGCCTTTGACCGATTGTATAGTGGATCACCCCTTTGTGTTGGCCCAAGACCCGCCCATCTGCATGCACGATCTCGCCTGGGTCAGCCGCGTCGGGTCGCAGTTTCTGGATCACGCTTGCATAGTCGCCGTTGGGGACAAAGCAGATATCCTGACTGTCAGGCTTGTTCGCCACCGTCAGCCCGTACTTTTGCGCCAAGGCCCGTGTTTCATCCTTGGAGGGCAAATGCCCCAGCGGGAACCGCAGGTAGTCCAACTGGTCGGGTGTGGTCGAGAACAGAAAATAGCTTTGATCGCGTGATGCGTCCGTTGCGCTGTGAAGTTCCGGCCCGTTGTCGCCCATTTTGCGTTGGATATAGTGCCCTGTAGCCATGCAATCGGCGTCCAGATCCTTGGCGGTTTCGAGCAGGTCTTTGAATTTTACCCGCTCATTGCAGCGGATGCAGGGCACAGGGGTCGCGCCTGCTAGATAGCTTTCGGCGAATTCGTCGATGACGGCATCTTTGAAGATGTTTTCGTAGTCCAAGACATAGTGTGGGAAGCCCATCGATTCCGCCACACGGCGGGCATCATGGATGTCGATCCCTGCGCAACACGCACCTTTTTTGGCCAAAGCCGCCCCGTGATCGTAAAGCTGCAAGGTGACCCCAACCACGTCATAGCCTTCCTCGGCCAGCATTGCGGCCACAACGCTGCTGTCGACGCCGCCCGACATGGCAACAACCACGCGCGTGTCTGAAGGGGCTTTCGCAAAGCCGAGTGAGTTCAAAGGCAGGTCTGTATCGAGTGCCATGAGAGGGGTCCTTAACCAAAAGGGAATACGCCTGAACGGCGCTTAGGCTCAAATATAGGAAAATACAATCTATTCTCAACCCGTCGCTTCACGGGTCTTTAAGGCTCGTGCTGTCTAAAGGGGCTCAGGTTTTTTAAGCAGGTGTCGCATGTATCTCAAGAAAGTAGATGGTCCTCGAACGATCACATTGCCGGATGGCAGAACCATGACACGGGCAGATTTGCCCGCGGCTGAAACACGCCGCTGGGTGGCGTCGCGCAAGTCCGTGGTCGTGAAGGCGGTTCTATATGGCCTGCTGGATCGGTCAGAGGCTTTGACGCGCTATGCTTTGAGTGATGAAGAATTCGACGAATGGATCACGGCTATGACCGAATACGGTGAAAGTGCGTTGCGCGCGACCGTCGTTCATCGGTGAAGTGCAGGTGAAACGGGCGTAGTGTCGCACAAAAACAACTTAGGGTTGTTTAATCGAAAATTCATGTTACGGTAACTCCAGATTAACTCTTTTGACCAATCTTAATCACAAGCAATTAATTGCTCGCCGTTTTAACTGGAGATAAGTCACATGCGCGTTCTACTGGTCGAAGACGATCCCACGACATCAAAAAGCATCGAAATGATGCTCACACATGCAAACCTTAACGTCTACTCCACCGATTTGGGGGAGGAAGGCATCGATCTGGCCAAGCTTTATGATTATGACCTGATCCTGCTGGACCTTGGATTGCCCGATATGAACGGCCATGAAGTGTTGCGCCAGTTGCGTCTGTCACGGATTGAAACGCCTATTTTGATCCTGTCGGGGGCTGATGATACCGAAAGCAAGATCAAGGGCTTTGGTTTTGGTGCAGATGACTATCTGACCAAACCGTTCCACCGCGAAGAACTGGTGGCCCGTATTCATGCAATCATTCGTCGCTCGAAAGGTCATTCGCAGTCGGTCATCAACACAGGCTCTATCAGCGTGAACCTCGATGCGAAAACTGTGTCGGTTGAAGATCAACCCGTGCACCTAACGGGCAAGGAGTATCAAATGCTCGAATTGTTGTCCCTGCGCAAAGGTACGACCCTGACCAAAGAGATGTTTTTGAACCATCTCTACGGCGGCATGGATGAGCCTGAACTGAAGATCATTGACGTCTTTATCTGCAAGCTGCGCAAGAAACTGAGCGAAGCATCGGGCGGTCAAAACCATATCGAGACCGTTTGGGGCCGTGGCTATGTGCTGCGCGAACCGGTCAGCGATGCGGTTGATGATGATCGGATGGCCGTCGGCGCCTGATCGCACTGACAAGGCCTGTTGCATCTGGACCTGAACGGCTCTGCCGCCTATCACTTTGACGGTAAGCTGTTTAGGGGCGCTTGAGGTGACATCGGACGTCGACATCGACACATTGACAGAAGATCAAGCCGCGCTGGAACTGGCGCGGCTTGGCGACGTTCTAAGGCTGGCAAACACAGACTACCACGGCGCGGATGCACCGACGCTGTCTGATGCGGACTATGATGCGCTGAAACGGCGTAATGCTGCGATTGAAGCCAAATTCCCAAACCTGAAACGCGCCGATAGTCCGTCTGATCAAGTGGGTGCTGCACCTGCCGACGGGTTTTCCAAGGTGAAACATGCAGTGCGAATGTTGTCGCTCGGCAATGCTTTCACCGATGAAGATGTCACCGACTTTGACGGCAGTATTCGGAAGTATCTGGGACTTACGCCTGATCAACCTTTGCCGTTTACCGCCGAGCCAAAAATCGACGGCTTGTCCCTATCCCTGCGATATGAGGACGGCAAACTGGTTCAAGCGGCCACGCGTGGCGATGGTGAAACGGGTGAAAACGTCACCGCAAATGCCCGCACTATCGCGGATGTGCCACAGCACATCGAAGGGGCGCCGCAAGTGCTGGAGGTCCGCGGCGAGGTCTACATGTCTCATGCGGATTTTGAGGCTTTGAACGACCGCCAAACAGAAGCCGGCGGAAAGACCTTTGCCAACCCGCGCAACGCCGCTGCTGGGTCTTTGCGGCAGTTGGATGCGCAGATCACCCGCGCGCGTCCGCTCAAGTTCTTTGCATATGCCTGGGGGGCCTTGTCTGATCCCTTGGCGGACACGCAATCCGGCGCCATCAAACGGCTGAACAGCTTTGGCTTTCAGACGAACCCATTGACCAAACTGTGCGACAGCCCCGAAGAGATGATCGCGCACTACCAATCCATCGAGGCGCAACGCGCGACTTTGGGATATGACATCGACGGGGTCGTCTACAAAGTAAACGATCTGGCGCTGCAAGCACGGCTCGGGTTCCGCTCAACCACGCCCAGATGGGCGATTGCCCACAAGTTTCCGGCAGAGCTGGCTTGGACACGGCTTGCAGGGATCGATATTCAGGTGGGCCGCACTGGCGCGCTTAGTCCTGTTGCGCGGCTTGATCCGGTGACCGTGGGCGGTGTTGTGGTGTCCAACGCGACGCTGCACAATGAAGACTATATCGCGGGTCTTGATGCAAAAGGTGGCGACATTCGCGGTGGGCGCGACATTCGGGTGGGCGATTGGGTTCAGGTCTATCGCGCGGGCGATGTGATCCCCAAGATCGCGGATGTAGATCTGTCAAAGCGGCCTGAAACGTCTGAACCTTTTGCCATGCCAAAGCTATGTCCGGAGTGCCAATCAGAAGCGATCCGCGAAGAGGGCGATGCGGTGCGCAGGTGCTCTGGCGGGTTGATCTGTCCCGCGCAGGCGGTTGAGCGGCTCAAACATTTCGTGTCTCGCGCGGCTTTTGACATTGAAGGGCTGGGCGCCAAGCAAGTCGAACAATTTTACACCGACGGGTGGATCAAAACGCCTGCGGATATCTTCACACTGAAAGACCGCTTTGGGTCCGGTTTGCAGCAGCTCAAGAACCGCGAAGGCTGGGGCGATAAATCCGCTGACAACCTGTTTCAAGCCATCGAAGACAAGCGCGACATACCGCTGAACCGCGTTATCTTCGCCCTTGGCATCCGCCATGTGGGCGAGGCTGCCTCAAACATGATCGCCTTGCACTACGGGTCATGGTCCGAATTTGAACGGGCCGTTGTTGAAGCCGCCGATGACACAAGCGCGGCCTATGCAGACTTGCTCGGGATCGACGGCATGGGCACTGTGATGATCGGTTCATTGATCCAAGCCTTCGCCCAAGACACGGAACGCGCAGCCATTGATGCGTTGATTGCGCAACTGCGCGTGCAGGATATCGCGGCCCCAGACACCTCCGGCAGCCCTGTGGCGGGCAAAACGGTGGTCTTTACCGGCACATTGACCCGAATGACCCGCGCCGAAGCCAAGGCCCGCGCCGAAAGCCTTGGTGCCAAAGTCAGCGGTTCGGTCAGTGCAAAAACGGATCTGCTTGTGGCGGGGCCGGGTGCCGGATCAAAGGCAAAGAAAGCAAATGAGCTTGGGATTGAAACCTTGGACGAAGACGGCTGGCTGTCGTTGATCGACGGTCTATGAGCAGCCGCCCGCCAGCCCTGTTTCCGCTGTTCGCGGGGTTGGAAACCTTGCAAGGGGTCGGCCCAAAAACGGCGGAACATCTGGCGCAACTGGCCGTCACCAAGCCGCGCGACTTGTTGTTCACCTTGCCTTATGCGGTGGTCGACCGCAGGCGAATAGACAGCATCAAGGATGCTGATCTGCCCCGCACGCTGACCGTGGCTGTCACCGTTGGCCCGCACACTCCGCCGCGCAACAAAGGTGGCGCTTACCGTATCCATGTGGAAGACGCGCAGACCAGTTTTCAGATTGTCTACTTTCACGCCAACGCCAAATACCTGCAGCAACAATTGCCGACGGGCAGCAGGCGGTTGGTGTCCGGCAAGGTCGAGCTTTTCGATGGCATCGCCAATATGGTGCACCCCGATCATGTCCTGCCCGAGGCTGAACCGGAGGGCATCCCCAGCTTTGAGCCGGTCTATCCGCTGACCTCGGGCGTGACACAGAAAACCATGTTCAAAGCCAGTCGTGGGGCCCTGTCACGTCTGCCCGAAGTCGCTGAATGGATTGACCCGAACCTGATCGCGCAAAACGGGTGGCCTGCGTGGGGGCAGGCGGTGGAGGCCGCGCATAACCCCGCCCATATGGATGATCTGAGCCCGCATGCGGACGCGCGTGCCAGATTGGCCTATGACGAATTGATGGCGCATCAGCTGACGATGGGGCTCGCGCGGGCGAAGGTGCGCCGTGCCAAGGGGCGCGAAAGCCATGGCACGGGGGCGCTGCAATCGAAAGTGTTGGCAGGTTTGCCCTATGCGCCGACCGGAGCGCAGACCCGTGCGATTGCGGAAATCACTGCGGATATGGCAAGCGCCCCGCGGATGAACCGGCTTTTGCAGGGCGATGTTGGGGCGGGCAAAACGCTCGTGGCCTTCATGGCGCTTTTAGTGGCGGTTGAGGCCGGCGGGCAGGGCGTGATGATGGCCCCCACCGAGATTCTGGCCCGTCAACACTTGGAAGGGTTGCAGCCTTTAGCAGAAGACGCGGGCGTTGTGCTTGAAGTGCTGACCGGCCGCGACAAAGGCCGCGAACGTGAGGCAAAGCTTGCGGCGTTGAAAGCAGGCAAAATCCAGATATTGGTGGGTACCCATGCGGTGTTCCAAAAGGACGTTGAGTTCGACGATCTACGTTTGGCCGTTGTGGACGAACAGCATCGCTTTGGGGTGCGTCAGCGGCTGGAGCTGGGCAAAAAAGGCGATAGGGCGGATGTGCTGGTGATGACCGCGACCCCGATCCCGCGGTCTTTGTCGTTGGCGCAATACGGCGACATGGATGTGTCCGTGCTTGATGAAAAGCCGCCCGGTCGCAAGCCCATCAAGACGGCTTTGGTCAGCACGGAACGGATGGATGAGGTCGTCGGCCGGCTGCGCGAAGCCGTGGCGCAGGGGCGGCAGTGCTATTGGGTCTGCCCACTGGTTGAAGAAAGCGAGGTCGTTGATCTGACATCCGCAGAAGAACGGTTCAAACGGCTGCGCGCGGCTTTGGGTGAAGATCAGGTCGGGCTTGTGCATGGGCAAATGCCACCCGCTGACAAAGACGCGGTGATGGCGCGGTTTCAGGCCGGTGATTTGCAAGTTTTGGTGGCGACAACGGTGATTGAGGTTGGGGTGAACGTGCCCAATGCAACGATCATGGTGATAGAGCGGGCCGAGACCTTTGGGCTGGCGCAGTTGCACCAATTACGCGGTCGGGTCGGGCGCGGGGCTGAACAATCGACCTGTTTGCTGATGTTCCAATCGCCTTTGTCAGAAACCGGCCGTCAAAGGCTGGAGGTGCTGCGCGAAACCGAAGACGGCTTTGTCATTGCCGAAACAGATCTGAAAATGCGCGGCGCGGGGGATCTGATTGGAACGGCGCAATCGGGGCTGCCACGGTTCAGGGTGGCTGATCTGGAACGGCAAACGGCCCTGATGGAAGTGGCGCAATCAGATGCGCGGGCCTTGTTGGACCAGGATCCGGACCTGACAAGCCCGCGTGGGCAGGCGGCACGGATGCTTTTATGGTTGATGGAACAAGACCAGGCTATTCTATTGATTTCAGTGGGTTAGGGATGTTTCGACTACCACTGCGCGCGGAATGTTCTCAAATGTTCTTAAAAAGTTCTTTACAAGGCCTGCGATAAATGAGAACAAAGCGTTAACACGAAACAAGGTTAACGCCTGAGGAGTTCTCCAGATGCTCACACAAGTCAAATCCGCTGCGGCACGGTCTTCTGCCACGCTCGTCCATGATGCGATCGGGGTTGCAGCTTTGATGATCATTCTGGCGGTCGCTCTTCATTTGCCCAGCCTTACCTAACCTCTGCCTGCTGTCTTGCGCCGACGTCTTTCGCACTCATGTCCCAAACTGAGAGTGCTTTGACTGACATTGCCTGTCCCTAGTCTTTTCCCAAAAGACGTTCGGATCCCACGCAAGATTGCTTTTCTCACCGCCGCCCTGTTTTTCAGGTGCGGCGGTTTTTTTTCGTGTTCGCGGAATGGATTAAGCGCAGTCGGCTTGTTCGGCCTGCGCGAAGGCTTCGGCAGTTGCCTCAACCGCGAGCAAAATGGACGCATGCCGGTTTTTGTAATCAACGGCGGGGGACAAGACTTCGTAGGCTTCAAACGGGGCCAATGGAGTTGGGCCGCCTTGTTTGAGCATGGCTGTCAATTGATCGCGCACCGTTTCGATTTCGGCTCGCGTTCGTCCTATAACCTGCTGCCCCAGAACCGATGCCGCTGCTTGGCCCAAAGCACAGGCTTTCACGTCTTGCGAAAAGCGATTGATCCGGCCGTCTTCGACGTCAAGATCAACCGTGACAGCGGACCCGCAGAGTGGCGAGCGTTTCTTGACCGTCGCCATCGGGCTGTCGAGCCGCCCTTGATGGGCAATATCCGCCGCCAACCCGAGAATGCGCGTCGAATAGAGTTTGATCAGATCTGTAGCGTCAGACATATTTCCGGTTTCCCTTGGGCCTTGAGACATACATAAGCGGCATGTCCGAAGATGCAAAAGGTTTTCCCACCATGTCGCAGCCCCACTTTGACCCAGCCAACCTGACGTACAACGATGCCGGTCTTATTCCCGCGATTGCGCAAGACGCCGAAACGGGCGACGTGCTGATGATGGCGTGGATGAATGCGGATGCGGTGACGAAGACCTTGGCGACCGGTCGTGTGACCTATTGGAGCCGTTCCAGGTCTGCGTTTTGGGTCAAGGGGGAGACGTCCGGAAATGTGCAGGAATTGGTGTCTTTTCGGGTTGATTGCGACCGTGATTGTATATTGATGCAGGTGAACCAGACCGGTCCTGCCTGTCACACCAACCGCCGCGTTTGTTTTTATACCGAAGTGCGTGAAGGGCGCGAGGTTGTGCTGTTGGCCCCCGAAGAGTGAGTACTTTCAAAAGGGTAAAGGAGAAGGGTTAGAGCCCAACCAGCGCCTTTAGGTCTGCGGGTGTGAGCCCGTCTGCGCGGTATTTGCAGATGGCCCGCGCGTCGTCCCGTTTGGCCAATCGTTTGCCTGTGTCATCTGTGACCAGTCTGTGATGGTGGTATGTCGGTGTTGGTAGGTTCAAGAGCTTTTGGAGGATCACGTGGATTTTGGTGGCCTCAAAGAGGTCTTGCCCGCGCACCACATGGCTGATGCCTTGCGCTGCGTCGTCCAACACCACGGACAGATGGTAAGACGTGCCCATGTCCCGCCGTGCAACGACGATGTCGCCAAGCGTTACCAGAGCCTCTTGTGCGCTGAATGTGATGTGCCCTGTTTCGCCGTTTGGGCCTGATCCGGTTTCCTCGAACGAAAAGGGCGCGCTTGACCTTGCGGCCAGCTTTTCGATGACCATCTGGATGTTCAGCCGGATGGCCCCGTCGGTCGGGTAGGGATGCTGCCCGCCGTTCGCGTGTCGGTGCCGACAGGTGCCGGGATAGATCAAGCCATCTGGACCGGTTGGGACTGGGTCACCATCTTGGGGCGCGCTTAGGGCTGATTGGATGTCACGGCGGTTGCAGGTGCAGTTGAAGGTTAAACCTTGGCTCCAAAGGTCTTTTAGGACGGCGTCATAACTGGCAAGTTGGTCTGACTGTCGAAGGACGGGTTCCGGCCAAACCAAGCCCAGCCACGCCAGATCATCATAGATCTGTGCTTCCCATTCTGGCTTTGATCTTGCGGTGTCTATATCCTCGATCCGTAAGAGAAGCTGACCTTGCCGTGCGCCGGCCATGTCCTGCGCCAGAAGCGCGGAGTAGGCATGCCCCAAGTGCAATGGTCCGGTCGGGGATGGTGCAAAGCGGGTTTTGAATGTCACGCTTTTTCAAGCAGATAGACGTTGGACTTCAAGTCAATTCCGGGCAAATGTGGCCCATATTCTTTGAACCTTAGAACCGCTTCGCCACGGTCAACCCAATCGTTTAACCGCGCTTCGTTTTCGGGGTCTTCCAAGGCGTGATCATTGAATGACATCAACAGAAAACCGCCCATATCAAGACTTTCCATCAGAGTATCAAACAGGGCAATCGGCGCAGCGCCTGCACCGATCACGCCGATGGCTGCGATGGCCGCATAGGTGCCGGGCGCGCAGGGGGGCGAGCCATCTGCCTCAACCAGCTTTAGACTGCGATAGATGCCTTTGTCTTTCGCCTTTTCCAACATGTCCGCAGACAAATCCTGCCCGTCCAACACGTCAAAGCCAGCCAATTTTAAGGCCAGACCAGACAGGCCTGTCCCGCATCCGAAATCGAGGATCGGTTGCGATTTATCCGTCATAAATTGCGCCAAAGCTTCTGCGCAGCGCCCCGGTGTGACATAGCCATTGGCGCCGACTTCGGCCTCATAGGTGCTGGCCCAGTCATCATAAAGCGTGCGTGTCGATGCCGCATCGCGGGCGTTGTAGACTTTGTTCAGGAATCCATCGCTCATGATCGGGGATGCTAAGCCGAAAGTTCAGGCCGCGTCCAGAGCGGCTTGCCCCAACCACGCGGCCCAATCGAGTTTTGCGCGATCTGTATAGGCTTTGTAGCGGTCCTTGCGGCCGCGCCGTCCTGATTTCAGGCCCTCAACAGGTGGAAACAGCCCGAAGTTGACGTTCATAGGCTGGAATGTTTTCGCCTCTGCCCCGCCTGTGATGTGGGTGATCAAAGCGCCCATGGCGGTGGTGTTGGGGGGCGTTTCAATGGTCTGCCCAAGAATTTCACTGGCCGCCATCCGCCCGGCTAGCAACCCCATCGCGGCGGATTCCACATAGCCCTCAACGCCGGTAATTTGACCTGCGAAGCGCAGATTGGGGCGCGATTTTAGGCGCATTTGTGCATCGAGCAGAGTTGGTGAATTGAGGAAGGTATTTCGGTGGATGCCGCCAAGCCGCGCGAATTCCGCGCCTTCAAGCCCCGGGATCATGCGCAGCACGTCCTTTTGCGCCCCATACTTCATCTTGGTTTGGAAGCCGACAATATTATAGAGCGTTCCCAATGCGTTATCGCGCCGCAACTGGACGACTGCATGGGCTTTGACATCCGGCTGGTGCGGGTTTGTGAGCCCGACAGGCTTCATCGGGCCAAAGCGCAAGGTTTCGCGGCCGCGTTCGGCCATGACCTCAATCGGCAGGCATCCGTCGAAGTATCCGGCTGTTTCGCCTTCATGGAATTCGGTTTTGTCGGAGGCCAGTAGCGCGTCGATGAAGGCCTCATATTGCGCTTCATCCATTGGGCAATTCAGGTAGGCCGTGCGCTCTTCTTCGGTCTCGCCCTTGTCGTAGCGTGACTGCATCCATGCTTTGGTCATGTCGATGCTGTCGTGGTAGAGGATCGGTGCTATGGCGTCGAAAAAGGCGAGTGCTTCCGATCCGGTTTCCTTTTGGATGGCAGCGCCCAAAGCCGTGGACGTCAAAGGGCCGGTTGCGAATATCCAAGTGCCATCCGTGGGCAGGTCTGTGATTTCTTCGTAGTCGACCGTGATTAAAGGATGCGCGTTGATCGCAGCCGTCACGGTTTGCGCGAAAGGGTCACGGTCTACGGCCAAGGCGCCACCGGCAGGCAGCTTGTGCTTGTCGGCGCTTTGCATGATCAGCCCGCCGGCCTGGCGCATTTCCCAATGCAGCAAGCCAACAGCGTTTTGTTCATCATCATCGGACCGAAACGAGTTGGAACAAACCATTTCGCCCAAATAGCCAGTCTTATGGGCAAAGGTTTCGACCTTGGGACGCATTTCGTGGATCACGACGGAAACGCCCATGTTTGCAGCCTGCCATGCGGCCTCTGATCCGGCCATTCCGCCGCCAACGATGTGAAGAGTTTTTTCCATGACGCATCATGTAGGGCAGGCCATGGGCCAGTGCAACTGTGTCGAGATGTCAGGGAGTTTTGGGGTCGCCGCTGCGGGAATGTCATAGTCAGAGAGAGCTGACTTGGAGGGACCTTCCGCCCACGGCGACCCAAAATCGCGAGGCATCGCTGCCTTGCCCGATTTGTGCCTCATTCTTGCCCAATTCTCAATACTTCATTCGGAAAAGGTGGGTGTCTGATATGGAAACAATGGGGGACATGCGCCGGTCGACCCCAAACGTAAAACGGCCCCCGCAAATTTGGCGCAAATACCAAAAACGCGAGGGCCGATTAAAATGCTTCACACACAACCACACGAGAGCTTGGATCCGTCGATCTTCGACCCTCAGCTATAGGTATACCCGAAGTCTTGAAAATGATTAACAGCTCGATGTGAAACTGTTTGTTCCCGTCCGGAAACAATTAACAAGGTAACAGATTATTGCTCCCAGTTCGGGGGTCTTTTCTCTAGAAAAGCAGCGATTCCTTCGGCGGTATCGTCGCGCAGCATGTTGGTGACCATGACCTCGCCTGTGTAGGTGTACGCATCAGATGTGGTCATTTGAGCCTGTTCGTAGAAGGCTTGCTTGCCGATTTTGACGGCTGCGCCAAGTTTTGCGGCGACCGTTTCGGCCAGCGTTTGAGTTTCCAATGCCAGTTCATCCGGCGACACCGCGCGATTGATAAGCCCAAGTTCAACGGCCCGATCCGCTTCAATGAAATTGCCTGTGGTCAGCATCTCAAACGCATGCTTGCGCGCCACATTTCGCGTCAAAGCGACCATTGGCGTCGAACAAAACAGCCCGATATTGACCCCGTTCACCCCAAAACGCGTGCCATGGGCGGCTACGGCCATGTCGCAGGTGGCGACCAATTGGCAGCCTGCGGCGGTTGCAATGCCGTGGACTTGCGCGATCACGGGTTGGGGCAGCGATTGGACGGTTTGCATCATTGCAGCACAGCGATCAAAAAGATCCTTCCATGCAGCCGCACCCCCGTCTTCCGCTTGCCGCGCAGCAGTCATTTGTTTCAGATCATGGCCCGCGCAAAATGCTTTGCCTTTGCCCGACAGAACAATCGCCCGAACGGAGGTGTCATCGCGCAAGCTGTCAAATTCAGTTTGCAACGCGGCCAGCATTTCGTCGGAGAGCGCATTCAACCGCTCTGGCGCGTTCATTTTCAGGTGTGCGACGGCATTTGTGTCGCTGCGTTCTAAAATTGCCATCTTGCCCTCGTGCTTGGTTTGCCTGACGTTAACTGCAACAACGGATGAGGGGAAGTATGGCTGTAGTGATGAACGCGCAGGACTTGAGTGCCTTTATGGTAAAAGTGTTTCCGCAGGTGCATGGCGATTTTGCAATTGATAGGGTTGCGGACATGGAAGTCGATATGCGCTTGTTGACGGCAGAAAAACATCTGCGACCGGGGGGCACGGTATCCGGCCCGTCCATGTTTGCACTCGCAGATGTTGCAATCTACATCGCGACGCTGGCGATGATTGGCCCTAAAGCGCTGGCCGTGACCACCAATTGCTCGATTGATTTCATGCGCAAGCC
>CAZWSE010000039.1:0-21291 GCA_964636575.1 uncultured Sulfitobacter sp.
CAATGGCGGTGTTTTGCATGATGATCGCAGGGCGTTTGCCGCCCATAAAGGCACCCGCGCACAGCCCCATGCCTTCATCTTCCTTGTTGGACGGGATGTGGTAGATTTCCTTGCGCGCTTCGACCTCATCGATCACGCCTGCCAGCTGTTTGCAGGGCACGGTCGTGACGAATGAAATGTCGTTTGCGACAAGATCATCGACGATTTTCTTGGATATGGACAAAGACTTACTCCTTGTGGTCCGGGATGAGAATGATTTTGGGGGCTGCAACGACGCCGCCCCGAATGTCGTCAAAAGCTTGCTGGCCGACGCCAAGCGGGCGTTTGGTGATCCAATCCAAAGACCCGAACCGCCCGTCAAATATAGCCTGCGCCGTTTCTTTGAAATCCTTCGGTGTGTAGGTGTAGGTCCCGATGAAGGTGATTTCCTGCAAGGTCATCCGCCGCACGTCCAAGCCGCCTTCGGCCTCGCCCAACCCGATATGCGCGATCACCCCACCGGGGCGCACAAAGGCGGTCGCATCCGCGCGGGTAACGGCATAGCCAACCGCATCGATCACCAGATCATAAAGCCCGTCTGCAGCTTCGACCGCCGTGAACCCGTCGATGTCGGCCAAAGCATCACGGCGCAGGGTATTGGGTTCGGTCACAGTGATATCCGTGGCCCCAAAGGCTTTGAGCGCAAGGGCAGAGCCCACCCCAATCGCACCGCCCCCAATCACGAGACAACGGGCGTCTTTGATGTCCGTATCCAGAACCGCATCGCCCAAACGGACGGCATGCCATCCGCAAGCAAGTGGCTCTGCCAAGGCTGCGTGCTCAAAAGGAACATCATCCGGCACGGTGACAAGGTTTTCTTCGCTGATGATCGCGTATTCCGCAAAGGCTCCGGCTGCGGGCGGGATCGACATAAGCTTGCGGTCCGGGCAGATGTTTTCGCGGCCCGCATCACAGGCGGAACACGCACCGCATCCGACCAGCGGGTTGATCGTCACACGCCGTCCGTCTTGCGCGCCACCCACCACTATTCCGGCAGCTTCATGCCCCATAATCAGCGGCGGCGGTCTGCGGATTTTGTCGTGCCCCAGAAACGCATGCATGTCTGATCCACAAATGCCGGAGGCCATGATCTTGACCAATGCCTGCCCTTCAGCCGGAACTGGCATCGGCTCATCGCGGTAGGTCAGCGTTTTGACGTCTGTGTAAACAAGAGCTTTCATTTCGCGGTAAATCCTCCATCCACCATCAGTACCTGCCCCGTGACATAGCTTGAGGCGTCCGAGCATAAAAACAGCAAGGGGCCGTCAAGGTCTTCAAGCGTTCCATTGCGCCCGATGCAAGTTTGAGCCGCATTCGCCGCAGCGCGTTCAGGGTCTGCAAAGACAGGCCCCGTCAGTTCCGTTGGGAAAAACCCCGGCCCGATTGCATTTGCGTTGATCCCGAACGAAGACCACGCTTCGGCCATGGCGCGGGTCAATTGACCCACGGCTGCCTTTGACGCGCCATAGCTGATCCCTCCCGGAAAAGCGCGCGTCGTTTGCAAGGATGCGAAATTCACGATCCGACCCCAACCTTTGGCCTTCATTGCAGGCACCAAGGCCTGAGACAGGAAAAAGGGGGCCGCAAGGTTCAGGTTCATCGTGACATCCCACCCTTCGGGTGTGACCTCATCTGCCGTTTCGCGTGTGTTGATGCCAGCTGCATGGACAACGATATCAGGCGCACCGAAGGGGGCGGCAATGTCTTGGGCAATCTGGGAAATTTGATCGCGGTGGGACAGGTCTGCGGTCAGAACTGCGGCATTGTCGCCCGTTTGATCTGCCCAATCCTGCAAAGCACCCGCGCGTCGCGCGACTCCGACAACCTGCGCACCCGCCGCCACCAAAGCAGAGGCCGCGCGCTGCCCAAGACCGCTACTGGCCCCTGTTACGCACGCGACGCGGCCCTTCAGGCTTAGAAGATCGCTTGGGTCACTCATCAGCGCTGAGATCGAAGTTTTCGCCGGGGAAATATTTGGCCAAACGGACATCCGCCGCACGGGCATGGCCTTCCATGCCTTCAAGCCGCGATATGCGCGCTGTCGCTTCGGCCACGCGCTTGGACCCTTCGCGGGTGGAACGCTGCCACGTGACGATTTTCATGTATTTGTGCACAGACAGGCCGCCCGTGTAGGACGCCGCGCCAGAGGTTGGCAGAACATGGTTCGTGCCCGATGCCTTATCACCGTAGGACACGGTCGTTTCTTCGCCCAAGAACAGCGACCCATAGCAGCTAAGACGGTCCAGCCACCAATCCAGATCTTCGGCCTGAACGGTCAGATGTTCGGGGGCATAAAGATCAGATGTGGCGGCCATTTCTTCGCGGTCCGCGCACAGGATGACCTCGGCATAGTCGCGCCACGCGGCGGTTGCGTTTTCGCGGTTCACCTCGGGCAGATCAGCAATCAGGGTCGGCACAAGGCGCATCACTTCTTCCGCCAGATCACGGCTATCCGTGACCAGCCAAACGGGTGAGTTATAGCCATGTTCGGCCTGCGACACCAAATCGACGGCTGCAATCATCGGGTCGGCTGTGGCATCGGCCAGCACAAGGCTGTCTGTTGGACCTGCGATCATATCAATGCCAACTTGTCCGAATAGAATCCGCTTGGCTTCGGCCACAAACTGGTTGCCTGGACCCACAAGAATATTCGCTTTCGGTAGGCCAAACAGCCCGTAGGTCATCGCAGCAACGCCCTGTACACCGCCCATCGCCATAATCGTATCGGCACCACAGATATGCGCCGCATAGATAATGGCAGGTGCGACACCCACATCAGGACGTGGGGGCGACGCGGCCATAATGTGGTTACAGCCAGCAACTTTGGCTGTGGTCACCGTCATAATCGCACTGGCAATGTGGCTATACCGCCCCCCCGGAACATAGCATCCGGCAGCATTCACAGGGATCGCTTTTTGACCTGCGATCAGGCCCGGTTGAATTTCAACCTCAACATCAGTGAGCGTGGATTTCTGCGCCTCGGCAAACCTGCGCACGTTGTCATGGGCAAACTGAATATCAGCCTTCAGCTTCTCAGGCACCATGGCACTGGCGGCTGCAATATCCTCGGCAGACAAGATGATTGGGCCTTCGTATTTATCGAGCTTGGCCGCATAATCGAGCGCCGCTTGATCCCCACCCGCCTCAATCGTGCGCAGCATGTCTTGGACAATGTCGTGCACATCGGACGCGTCCGACTTTGAGGTAAGAGTGGCCTTCTTCAAATACTCAACAGTCATCTGAGGCATCCTTGATTTGCAGTGGTAACGATCGAAGTGTTGCTGCCTTGACGGGTCAACATCTCGAATCTCTTGACGATATGTAAGCGCTTACATATTCTCAATGCAAGCCTTTACATTTCCGCCCGCATGTCGCTTCCTTGCTTCCATAAGTCAGATTCTGGAAAAATGCCCGCACACTCAAAACCCACCTTGATGGATGTTGCCGCAAAAGCGGGTGTTTCAACCGCGACCGTTTCACGGTGCCTGAACTTTCCGGATCAAGTCACGGAAAAAACGCGCAAGAAAATAACGAAAACAATCAACGAGCTGGGCTATTCGCCCAACTTCGGTGCGCGCGCGATGGCCGCGAACAAAACCCACACGATTGGCGCAGTGATCCCGACGATGGAAAACGCCTTCTTTGCGCGCGGGCTACAAGCCTTTCAGGAAGAGCTGATGCGTTTTGGCTATACCCTGCTCGTGGCCAGTTCCAACTACCGCGCAGATGTCGAAGCCGAACAGATCAAGTCTTTGGTGGCTCGCGGCGCTGATGGCCTGCTGTTGATCGGGCATCAACGTGATCCCGAGATTTACAAGTTTTTGGAAACCCAAAAGACCCCCGTGCTTGTGTCATGGGCTTATGACGCTGCCCAGCCTCGCTATTGTGTTGGATTCAACAACCGGACTGCGATGCAAAAAATGGCCGAAGAAGTCCTATCCAAGGGCCACAAAAAGCTGGCCTTTGTCGGGCCGGAGACCCCAGCAAACGACCGCGTCCGCGCCCGATTGGACGGCGTGAAAGATGCAATGCGGGCGCGGACGTTGGACCCCGACACGCTGTCAGTCATCGAAACCCCTTATGGGATTGAGAACGGGGCCAGTGCTTTTGATGCCCTTATGAAGAAGGACCCAAAGCCCACGGCAATTCTGTGTGCAAACGATGTCTTGGCGGCAGGTGCATTGCGTGCGGCACGTTTAGCGGAGCTTTCTGTGCCGCGTGATGTGTCGATCATCGGCTTTGATGACATTGAAATGAGCCGCGTCGTGCACCCCACCCTCACCACCGTTCATGTCCCGCATCAAAACATGGGACGTCAAGCAGCGCAGGTGTTGGTGGGTATGGTTGACGGGACATTACCTGAGCGGTCGCTGGAGCTGCCGGTAGAAATTGTCATACGGGAATCGCTCGGCCCTGCGCCCGAATAGGTAAACGCACCTTGTTCGTCAGTTTGTTAAACGTGTCAGGTCTTGCGCAGCCGGATCACCACATCAACCGAAGCGATTTCAGCCCCGTCCGGCGCGTTCGGGATTTGCGAAATCACCAATTGATCTGAAGGGGCATCTGTAAGCTCACCAGAGCATTCCCAATAGAAATGTGGATGGTCATGGGTGTTGGTGTCGAAATAGCTTTTCGACCCGTCGACAGTGACTTCTTGCATCAATCCCGCTTCGCAGAAGGCCTTGAGCGTGTTGTAGACCGTCGCAAGCGATACCGCCTCGCCTTGGGATTTGGCCGCATCAAACAGGCTTTCGGCAGTGACATGTCGGTTTTGACCATCGCCCACCAGCAATTCAGCAAGGGTCACCCGTTGACGTGTTGGCCGCACAGAGGCTGAACCCAACCAGTCCGTAGCGCGCTCAATTGATGTTGATGGGGCTGTCATACCATGCACCGTCTTTGTTCCCTGACCCCTATATAGGGCGTGTTGGGCCGCTTTTTCAAATGTAAATGACACGAGGGCTATGCGCTACGGGATTTTGGTGCCCTTGCAGGACCCTTTCACGCGGTGATAGACGGGCTTTAACGCGCGACAGTATGAATTAGGAGGCATCTGCCCATGTCACAGTATCCCACCAGTTTCGACAAAGAAGGCCTGTTGAAATGCGCCCGTGGAGAGCTGTTTGGCGAAGGTAACGCTCAGCTGCCTGCCCCGCCCATGCTGATGATGGACCGGATCACCGACATTTCGGGCGATGGCGGTGCACATGGCAAAGGGCATGTGCTTGCAGAGTTCGACATCACCCCTGACCTTTGGTTCTTTGATTGCCACTTTCCTGGCAACCCGATCATGCCGGGCTGTTTGGGCCTTGATGGCTTGTGGCAGTTGACCGGTTTCAACCTTGGCTGGCGCGGCTGGCTGGGGCGCGGATACGCTTTGGGCGTGGGCGAGGTCAAACTGAAGGGCATGGTCCGCCCTGATCGCAAGATGCTGACCTACAAGATTGATTTCACCAAAGCGATCCAGACCCGCCGCCTGACAATGGGCGTCGCGGACGGGATCGTAGAGGCCGATGGCGAAGTCATCTATGAAGTCAAAGACATGAAAGTGGCGTTGTCCGAAAGCTAGACTGCCCCGCGGCACCACACTGAAAGCCACCGATGCCCGACTCGAGCGAGAAAAACACTCAATGGTCTGAAGATCGCACGTTGCTTGCCAATGAGCGAACCTTTTCGTCGTGGATGGGAACCGGATTGGCCTGTGTTGGCGTTGCAATTGGTCTGAACGCCGTTTTCGGATCGCTGGACCCAAAGTGGTTGGCCAAACTGGTCGCAAGCATCTTTTTGATCACCGCCCTGATGATCTATTGGGCGGCCGTGCGGCAAGCCTGCAAAACTTATGCTCGCCTCAGCAATAACGACATCGAAGTGCAGGGATCGAAAACGTTCAAACGGCTTGGTGTGATCATGTCTATTGGGACTGTGGGCGTGGGCGTTGTTCTTTGGGCATTGTAAAGCGTCCTCATCCGTTCAACGTATTCTCGCCCGCCATATAGACCGAAACACGGCTAAACTGCGCGCCTTCCACATCAAAGAAATTGCAGTTGGATTTGCGGGTCACGCTGCCATCAAGCTCGGTATTTTCGACCTGAAACTGAACCGACACCCGCGCGCCTTCGCAAACATATAGAAACGAGTGATGGCGCACGGCGCGGTGGTTTGCCCAAAGCCTGCGGAACATGCCGGTGATTTGATCGTGGCCGCACAGCTCAACGCCGTGCGTTTCCACGCGAAACACGCAATCAGAGGTGAGAAGACTTAGGATCATATCCAGATCCTCGGCATCAACTGCCGCGAAGTAGCGACTGACCATCGACTTGGGATCGTTTGGTATCATGAGCAAAAACCCTACGTTCAGCGCGATTTCAGACACCATGAATGACGGATCGGAGAGCGACAAGTCCCGATCAAGGGCAAAGCAGCCCCCTCGAATTTCCTTCGAAATACCATAGTCTTGACGTGCTTATCGTGTTGTCTGGCACAATGGACCCGATACAACGCTTGTCATTGTACCTGTGGTTGCTTGTCAGCAATCTGCCGCCCGTTCCCGTGGGCCGTTTGCTTATGCCCAGTGTCTTTTTGACAGCTTGGACTGTTTTGGCAACGCTTAACACAACACCCGCTTTGGCTTTTGTCTGGGCAGCGGCTTTGGCGGCTGCAACACACCTTTGGTTTTTGTTGCCACATCAGACGTTGCGCATGAAACGCCGTGGCGGCACCGCTTGGACCACGTACCGGATCCTTTTGGCCCTGTGTGTGGGGGCAATTTCGGCACAGGCGGCTTTGGCTGACCCCTGGCTCACGCAGCGCATTTTGACCTTTGCGGGTCTGGCCTTTTTGTTTGGGGCGAGCATTGGCGTATCCGCCCCTGATGATATGGTGCGCGACCTAAGCCCAACCTACAAAAACGCGGCCGTATCGGTCCGGTTTCAACGGCACATTTTCAAACTGAAGGCCCTGATCGCCGTCATATTCATCGCCACCAACGAAACCCTGTTGATACTTACGACGCCCTTAAGCACGCGCGTTGTTGTTTTGTCGTTGCTTCCAATCGCGCTGCACTACACGTTCTGGATCCTTGCGCGGCTGACCTGCCCTATTGAGGATTCGAATAAGACATAACGCCCTAGGTTTTCCGGCAGCTTCGCGCGGTTGAACAGAACAAACCGCAGGCTTTCTCAAAGCCTTGCAGAGGCTACCTGCTTGCCCCCCTTCCCTGCCTCACTTACATACAACCCAACTACTGCAAGGAGTGCTCTCATGCGCCGCGTCGTCGTCACAGGTTTGGGGATCGTATCCTCCATCGGAAATAACGCTGAGGAAGTCACCGCCTCCCTTAAGGCAGGCAAAAGCGGGATCACATCCAGCCCTGAAATGATCGAACACGGGTTTCGGTCTCAGGTAGCAGGCACGCTTGATATTGATGTGAAAGAACATGTCGACAAACGGACCCTGCGGTTTATGGGCCCTGGATCGGCCTATGCCCATATCGCGATGGGTCAGGCGATTGCAGATGCGGGTCTGGACGAAGACCAAATTGTGAACCCGATGACCGGCCTTATTGCCGGATCGGGTGGGCCATCTACGTCTGCCATGCTGGCCGCCCATGAGGTCGTCAAGAACACAGGCGCCACCAAGCGGATTGGCCCGTTTGCAGTTCCAAAATGTATGTCTTCGACAGTCAGCGCCAATTTGGCGACGGCTTACAAGATCAAGGGCATGAACTTTTCGATCACATCGGCCTGTTCTACATCACTGCATTGTATCGGCATGGCCGCGCAGCAAATCGCACTTGGCACACAAGACCGGATGTTTGCGGGTGGCGGCGAAGAGCTGGATTGGACGCTGTCCTGCCTGTTCGATGCTATGGGCGCGATGAGCAGCAAGTACAATGATGACCCCACCCGCGCATCCCGCGCCTTTGATGCTGACCGCGACGGGTTCGTCATTTCTGGCGGCGGGGCGATGGTGGTTCTGGAAGATCTGGAAACCGCCCAAGCCCGTGGCGCCAAAATCTACGCCGAAGTGACCGGCTTTGCGGCAACGTCTGACGGTGCTGATATGGTGGCCCCGTCAGGCGAAGGCGGCGAGCGGGCCATGCGCGGCGCGCTAAAATCCCTGCCCGAAGGTCGCGCGGTCAGTTATATAAACGCCCACGGCACCAGCACCCCTGTCGGCGACGTTGGTGAAATCGAAGCCGTCCGCCGGGTTTTCGGCCAAGGCAGCACCCCGCCTGTGAGTTCGACCAAATCCATGACCGGCCACAGCCAAGGCGCCACGGGCGCTCAAGAGGCGATCTATTGCCTTTTGATGTTGCGCGATGATTTCATCGTGCCCTCGATCAACGTCGAAACGCTCGACCCTGCGCTTAATCCTGCTGAAATCGCGACCGAGTTGGTTGAAAGTGCAGGCCTCGACAGTGTGATGACCAACTCTTTCGGGTTCGGCGGCACCAACGGGTCGATGATTTTGTCAAAGTTCAACGGATAAGGAACCGAAATGTCTGATCTTATGAAGGGACAACGCGGCCTTATCATGGGCGTGGCGAACGAACGCTCCATTGCTTGGGGGATCGCCAAAGCGATGGCCGAAGCGGGCGCAGAGCTGGCCTTTACCTACCAAGGCGAGGCCTTTGGCAAACGGTTGGAGCCTTTGGCCGCCAGTGTCGGGTCTGACTTTATGGTGGACGTCGATGTGACCGATGATGCGTCTTTGGATGCAGCCTTTGACGCTCTTGGCGCCCGCTGGCCCACTATTGATTTTGTCGTCCATGCCATTGCTTTTTCAGACAAATCCGAACTTACTGGCCGGTTTTTGAACACCAGCCGCGCGAACTTTAAACATTCGATGGATATATCAGCTTATTCCTTCATCGAAGTCGCGCGCCGCGCCCATCCGATGATGACCGAGAACGGTGGCACCTTGTTGACCCTGACCTATCAAGGGTCGAACCGCGTTGTGCCTAACTACAACGTCATGGGGGTTGCTAAGGCTGCCTTGGAAAGTGCGACCCGCTATTTGGCCAATGATCTCGGCCCCGAAGGTATCCGCGTGAACGCGATCAGCCCTGGCCCTATGAAAACGCTCGCCGGAGCGGCCATTGGTGGTGCGCGCAAGACCTACAAACACACCGACCAGAACGCGCCTATGCGCTCGAACGCGACGCTTGAGGCTGTGGGCGGCACGGCTGTCTATTTGTGCTCGGAGGCTGGTGCTTGCACCACGGGTGAAGTGATCCGCGTTGATGGCGGGTATCATGTGCTTGGCATGCCGCAACCGGACCATCTGTAACGGGTTAAACACACCATAAATTTGCCATGTTTGGGTGGTATCTCGCCCCTCATGACACAGAATTCTTCTTATGACGCGCATGAGCGCGATGCGAAGCGCGGGTTTTTCCGCCCCAAGTATATTGTGCTCGGCACGATGTGTATTTTGGGGTGCGTGATGCTTGCCAAGCCGGAAGCTTTGAGCTTTTTGCAAACCTCACTCAACGTTGGATTGGCGAAAGCCATGGGCGCTGAAGAGGTCATGGGCTACTCAAACGGTGAAAGCACTGGAAACACGTTCTCAAGCTTTCAAAAAGAAGACGGATCGTCTGGCGCGTTGCCTTCAAGCAAAGTTCCAGTGCGTCGGTTGATCGGCGACTGACTGATAAAAGGCGGGCGCTCATCGCCCACCCGTTTTCTTCAAAGACGTGTTAGTTCACCGACACCAGTTCGATATCAAAGGTCAGGTCTTTGCCTGCCAGAGGGTGATTTGCGTCAAGCGTCACCTCGGTTTCGGTGACCGCAAGAACAGTCACAGGCATGGCCTGCCCGTCAGGTGTTTGCATTTGCAACTGTGTGCCCGGTTCTAGCGGAATATCCGCCGGAATCCCTTCGCGTGGAACGGCCTGCTGCATTTCGGGATTGATCGGGCCATATGCATCGGCGCTGTCGATCTCAACTTTCTTTTTGTCGCCCACTGTCATCCCTGGCAAGGCAACATCCAGCCCCGGAATGATCATCCCTGAGCCAACTTCAAATTCAAGCGGATCACGGCCTTCACTGGAATCGAACACCGACCCGTCAGAAAGAGTGCCAGTATAGTGGATACGCACGGTGTCACCCGCTTTGACTTCGGTCATGGAAAGCTCCGGTTTTTGGTAGATGTGAGAAGGCCGCGTGTCTGCGCAGGTGCTTCGAAAGGATGACGCACTTTATGCCTTAGCGCCCAAGTGTAAACCCCGCGCGCATTCGGCCCTTTTCCCTCAACTTCCATCGTGTCACTGTGCATCCAGATTGGGAGGATCGCATGACCATCACCACCTGTGTTTTCGACGCTTATGGAACCCTTTTTGATGTGGCCGCTGCAGCGCGACGGGCTGCGTCTGAGCCCGGGCAAGAGGCGTGGGCGGACAAGTGGCCTAAGCTTGCCGAGGACTGGCGTCTGAAGCAATTGCAGTATTCGTGGCTGCGCGCCGTCACAGGGGCGCATACCAGTTTTTGGGAAGTGACACAGAACGGTCTGGATTGGGCGATGGAGGCTTCAGACCTGCAAGAAGACACCGCTCTGCGCGAACGCCTGTTGCAGCTGTATTGGGAGCTTGAAGCCTACGGCGAAGTGCCCGACATGCTTGCCGCCCTCAAGGGCGCTGGCTTGAATACTGCCATCTTGTCTAACGGGTCCAAAGATATGCTGGACGGGGCCGTCAAATCCGCGGGTATCGCGGGTGTCTTGGACGATGTGTTGTCTGTTGACGATGTGGGCATCTTCAAGCCCGCGCATGTGGTCTATGATTTGGTCGGCAAACGGTTTGATTGTGCGCCCTCTGAAGTTTTGTTCGTCTCTTCCAACGGATGGGACGCTGCTGCGGCTGCAGGATACGGCTTTACCACGGCATGGGTGAACCGCGCTGGCGATCCGATGGACAGGCTGCCTTGGACCCCGCAGCATGTGTTGTCTGATCTCACCGGAATTCCAGCGCACGCCGGCCTTGCCTGATGCCTAAGTTCACCACCTCTGACGGGCTGTCTTTGTATTACGAGGACGAGGGCAGTGGCTTGCCGATCTTGTGTCTTGCCGGTCTGACCCGAACGACCCGAGATTTCGACTATGTGACGCCCCATCTGGCGGGCAACAGACTGATAAAGATGGACTATCGCGGGCGCGGTCAGTCTGATTTTGCGAGCGACTGGGCCACCTATACCCTGCCCGTCGAATGTCGTGATGTTTTGGAACTGCTGGATCATCTTGATCTGGATGCGGTCGCAATCTTGGGCACGTCACGCGGTGGACTAAACGCCATGGGACTGGCCTTAGGGCACCCTGATCGTATTCTAGGGGCGGCGTTCAACGATGTTGGGCCGGAACTGGATGCGCGCGGTTTGGACGCCATTATGGGGTACCTCGGGCGCAATCCTGCGGCCAAAACCCACGCTGAAATGGCGCAGGCGTTGAAGGCGAACATGCCAGGCTTTGCGAATGTCCCTGATAGCCGCTGGATGGAAGAAGCGGTCAAACATTACGTCGAGAAAGACGGTGGTTTGGCCATTACCTATGACCCCAAATTGCGTGACGCTATTGAGGCTGGGCGGACCAGCGAGATGCCAGACCTTTGGCCGTTCTTTGATGCTTTGGCCAGCAAACCTGTTGCCTGCATCCGTGGCGCCAATTCCGATTTGCTTTCGGCTGAAACTCTGTCTGAGATGCAAAAGCGCCGCCCCGATATGCATGTGGCTGTTGTGCCGGACCGTGCCCATATTCCGTTTCTGGATGAACCCGAAGCTGTCACCGCGCTCACCACTTGGGTGAAGGAGTTTCAATGAACTATGAGATGATCAAAGCCGCCGAGGCGCGTATCAAGGGCCACGCAAGACGCACGCCATTGCTGTCCTCTCCCTTCCTAGACGAAATCGCAGGCCGACGTGTTTTTGTGAAAGCCGAGTGCTTGCAACACACCGGCAGCTTCAAATTTCGCGGGGCATGGTCGGCGGTGTCGTCGCTGACAGACAACGCGCTAAAGGCCGGTGTCATTGCATTTTCCAGCGGCAACCATGCGCAAGGCGTTGCTTTGGCCGCCCGCGCACATGGCACCACGGCTGTGATCATCATGCCTGCCGATGCCCCTGCCATGAAGATCGAGAACACCCGTGATTTAGGAGCTGAGGTCGTGCTCTATGATCGCGGCTCAGAAGACCGCGACGCGATCGGAGATAAGCTGTCATCGGAACGCGGCCTGACCTTGATCAAGCCGTTTGATGAGCCGCAGGTGATCGCCGGCCAAGGCACCACGGGCCTGGAAATCGCTGCCCAAGCCGCTGAACATGGTGTGACCGAGGCCGAGGTCATTGTCTGCTGTGGCGGGGGTGGCCTGACGTCGGGCATAGCCTTAGCGCTCGAACAAGATGCCCCCAAGATGCGCGTGCGCCCTGCGGAGCCTGAAGGGTTTGATGATGTGGCGCGTTCATTGGCGTCAGGCAAGATTGAGAGAAATACCAAGCTGTCCGGCGGGCTGTGCGATGCGATCATCACCCCGCAACCCGGCGACATAACATTTCCCATTCTCAAGCGGATGTGCGGCGCGGGCCTTGTGGTGACAGAAGACGAAGCTTTACGCGCAGTCGCACTTGCCTTTTCGCGGTTGAAGATTGTTGTGGAACCCGGTGGCGCTGTGGCTTTGGCGGCGGCACTGTTCCACAAAGATGAAATCGAAGGCGAAGCGGTAATCGCGACCGTATCCGGCGGCAACGTCGATGCGGATGTCTTTGCGATGGCCTTAACCAAATACGGATCCTGATATGCAGCGTTTCACCATTGCCAGTTTCAACGTCAAAAACCTGATTGGCGCGAACAGCGAATACTATCGGTTTCAATCCTACACCCCCGAGGAATACGCTTGGAAGCGCGACTGGATGGCCGATCAGCTTTTGTCGATGGACGCCGATATTGTCTGCTTCCAAGAGGTGTTTGAGGAATCCGCCCTGCGTGATGTGATTGCAGAGGCTGACGCGCATGGCATTGCGTCAAACGAGGCCAGCGTGCCGGACCGGTCCAAGCGGTATCACCGCAAAGCGATCTTTCGCAAACTGGCCTATACGCCCTATGCCGATGCGGCCTTAGCCATGGCCCCGAACCTGCATGATGGTGAGCCGGGCCATCGCAGACCGGGGGTGGCTGTGCTGTCCCGCTTTGGCTTTGCAGAACCGCCCGAGGTGATCCAGAAACTGGACCCGCCTTTGACCGTTGCCTTCCCAGACTTGGGCGGTGGCGATGCAGGGTCGTTTACGTTGACCAGCCTGTCCCGCCCTATTTTGAAGGTTCGTGTGCCCATCGACGGCCAAGTGGTCACTGTGTTCAACTGCCATTTGAAGTCCAAACTGGGGGAGTTTGTCCGTCCCGAAGGTGCCCCCTTTGCCCCAGAGGCCGATCTGACCAAATACGATGCCGTTGGCCGCGCCTTGGGCGGGCTGCGCGCAGCCCTGCGCCGCATGGCAGAGGCTTGGGTATTACGCCGCGCTGTTCTGGCTGAACTGGACCAAGGCCGCCCTGTCATGGTCTTGGGCGACTTCAACGATGGCGAACATGCTGTCAGCTCTGAGATCATCAGCGGCGAGCATCCGTTTAAGAACTATTCGTGGATGCTGCGCCACGATGCCGAGACCCCGCGGGATCGGTATTCGGATGATCAGAATGTTCAGATCACGGAAGATATCGAAGCTGTCCGGCTGCATTCAGCTGAAAAGCAATTCGTGCGCAAGTCGTTACGAGATATGGTCTACACAGCTGCCTTTGGCGGTGTTTTTGAAAGCATCGACCAGATATTCATGTCGAGACATTTCCTTGCCGACTATCCCAAAAGCATCGGCGAGATGGAGTATTTTAGCGTGCTGAATGACCACCTGACAGATGGCTCGCACCCCGAAGCACCGTACAACAAACTGGCGTCTGATCATGGTCAGATCATAGCTCACATACGGATAGGAGAAGACAGATGAACATGCTTGATCTCGGCGACGTCCGCCTGCACGTGCGCGAAGATGGTGATCCGGATGGGGCGCCTGTGGTCTTTGCGAACTCACTGGGAACAGATTTGCGGTTATGGGATAAAGTTCTACCACTTCTGCCCAAGGGCCTTCGCTTCATCCGCTATGACAAACGCGGGCATGGGCTTTCGACCTGTCCTGATGCGCCCTATTCGATGGGGTCTTTGGTCAAAGATGCGGAAGGGGTCATGGATCACTTTGGTGTCAAAGATGCCCTCTTTGTGGGTCTGTCCATCGGCGGGATGATCGCGCAGGGCTTGGCCGTTAAGCGGATGGATCTGATCCGGTCGATGGTGCTGTCAAACACGGGCGCCAAGATTGGCACAACCGATATCTGGGCAGACCGGATCAAGGATGTCGAAACCGGCGGGATCGAATGTCTTGCAGACGCCGTTATGACGCGCTGGTTTTCGGCCAGTTTCCGCGACACGGCCGAGCTAGAGGCCTGGCGCAATATGCTCGTCCGGCAACCCGATGCTGGCTATGCAGGGTGTTCCGCTGCGATTTCAGGCACTGATTTTTACAGCTCGACCAGTGGTTTGCGGCTGCCAACCTTGGGGATCGCAGGCACTGAGGATGATTCAACGCCGCCCGACTTGGTCCGTGAAACGGTTGATCTTATCCCCGGGTCGTCCTTTCATTTGATCCGAGGTGCGGGCCACTTGCCTTGTGTCGAGAACCCGACGGAATACGCTGAAGTTTTGACCAAATTCATGAAAGAAACAGGCCATGTCTAACGCCCGCGCAGTGGTCTATAATGGCTGAGTTCTTATTGGTCCACGGGTCGTGCCACGGGGCATGGTGCTGGCGCGATGTTGTCCCTGCGTTGTCGGCCCTTGGACACAGTGTTCATGCGATTGATTTGCCAGGTCTTGGGGACGATGTGACGCCAACGCAGGACATAACGCTCGATCTCTATGCGGAAGCAGTCCTAAGCGCATCTGGTCCCGATACGATCATTGTCGGGCATTCAATGGCTGGTTTTCCAATTGCAGCCGCGGCCGAAGCTGAACCCTCAAACATCGGTCGGCTCGTGTTCCTCTGTGCCTATGCACCGGTCGACGGGTTGTCTTTGATAGATATGCGCAAGCGCGCGCCGCGACAGCCTTTGCAGGACGTTTTGCGTATCTCGGACGATGGGTTGTCGTGGTTCATCGACCCAGCCCATGTTGAGGCCACGTTCTATCATGATTGCCCCGCAGGTACTTTAGAGTTCGCGACCGCAAGGCTACGCCCGCAAGCGATCAAGCCACAGGCAACGCCCATATCCCTTGGCGAAAACTATGCTAGCGTCGCAAAGTCTTTTATCAGGTGTACCGACGATCAGACCATCCCGCCGGAGTATCAAGCAACCATGGTCGCCGACTGGCCGCGCGACGATGTGTTCGATTTTACAACCAGCCATTCGCCTTTCTTTGCAGACCCCGAAGGGTTGGCGCATCTGCTTGATCAAATCGCGAAGGGGTCCTGATGGCCGCCTCTGTTTTCGATAGCCCAATGTACCACCGCTTGTTTGACGCAGGCGAAGCGCGGCGGTTGTTTTCGGACGCGGCAGAGGTGCGCGCAATGCTGCTTGTGGAAGGGGCGCTGGCAAAGGTGCAGGGCAAGCTTGGGGTTATCCCATCGCTTAGCGGCGCGGCTATTCACAGGGCAAGTATTGAAATCACGCTCGACCCCGGTGGGTTGGCCGCAGCGACGGGGCAAAACGGCGTTTGTGTACCCGAACTTGTCACTGCGTTCCGGCGCGAAATGCAGGCGCCCGAGCACGCGCAGTATATGCATTGGGGCGCGACGTCTCAGGACATCATCGACACTGGCCTGATGCTGCGCCTTAGGCAGGTTTTGACGCTGTGCGAAGACAGTTTAAAGGGTGCTTTGGCAGATCTGTCGTCATTGGCGAAGGCACATGCAGATACCCCAATGGCCGGTCGCACTTTTGGTCAACACGCGACACCGACTACGTTTGGCGCGACAGTCGCCGGATGGGGCGCGCCTTTAATCGGCCTATTGGAGGAATTGGAAGCGGTTCAAAAGGACTGCTTGTTGGTGTCTTTGTCTGGGGCCGCAGGAACAGGGGCCGCTTTGGGTCAAATGGTTGAGACCCGCGCGGCATTGGCAGAAGCGCTTGATCTGACCGACCCGCAAAGATCATGGCACACAGACCGCACGCCTGTGCTGCGGATTACAGATTGGCTGACCCGTTTGGCCATTGCCTGCGCCAAGATGGGGCAGGATTTGACCCTGTTGACCCAGACCGAAATTCAGGAAGTGGACTTGGGCGCTGCGGGCAGTTCTTCGACGATGCCTCAAAAGCAAAATCCAGTCGCGCCGAGTGCCGTTGTCTCTTTGAAGAACCTTGTCACGGGGGCGCAAGGCACTTTGCAATCAACGTCGAACCATGGCTTCCAGCGCGATGGTGCGGCGTGGATGACTGAATGGATGATGGTCCCACAAATTGCCTTAGGGTCTGTTGCGGCCCTGACCCATATTGCGAAGCTGGCGGGACAGATCAGCCCAAACACAGATCAGATGCGGATCAATCTGGGACGGACCCATGGCGCAATCCATGCGGAAGCGCTGTCATTTGCACTCGCGACGAATATGCCCCGCCCAGAGGCACAGGCCAAAACCAAAGAGCTTTGTCAGGCAGCCCAAGAGACAGGGAAAGCTCTGTCCGAGCTGACGCAAGATGCCTTTCCAGATTTGGATACCAGCTTTTTTGATCCTGCTCTGAATGTGGGGGAGGCCCCAGCATTGGCGAAGGCTTTCGCGGCAAAGGTCGCCAGCTTAACATGACCAACCGCTTACCCATCCTGTTCATTCTGGTCACCGTTATGCTCGACGCGATGGGCATTGGCCTGATTATGCCCGTGATGCCGGACTTGTTGCTTGAAGTTCAAGGCGGCTCGCTCGCCAATGCAGCGCTTTGGGGCGGTGTCTTGTCGACCGTCTTCGCCGTCATGCAGTTCTTGTTCGGACCTGTATTGGGCAACTTGTCGGACCGCTTTGGAAGACGGCCTGTTTTGCTTTTGTCACTGGTGGTGATGAGCCTTGATTACCTTTTGATGGCGGTTGCAGGCTCTATCTGGTTGTTGCTGTTTGGACGGGTCATCGGGGGGATCACTGCGGCCTCGGGTTCGACCGCATCCGCCTATATTGCCGACATCAGCAAGCCCGAGGACAAGGCTGCGAACTTTGGATTGATCGGCGCAGGTTTCGGGATCGGATTTGTATTAGGTCCGCTGGTCGGTGGGCTGCTGGCCGAGTATGGAACCCGCGCGCCTTTCTATGCCGCCGCTGTTTTGTCTGCTTTGAACGCTGTTTTCGGATACTTGGTGCTGAAAGAAACCGTCACAGACCGCATCCGTCGTCCCTTTGAATGGCGCCGCGCCAACCCGCTTGGGGCCTTCAAGGTGCTCTCAAAACTGCCCGGCATCGGTGGGCTTTTGTTGGTCTATTTCATTTATCAGGTGGCGTTTTATGTCTATCCCGCCGTTTGGTCTTTCTTCGGCCAAGAACGGTTTGGGTGGGACCCGCGCATGATCGGGTTGTCGCTTGCCTTGTTCGGGATCGCTATGGCGATTGTGCAAGGCGGGTTGATCCGCATCATTTTACGGATTTTGGGCGAACGGTTCACGGTTGTATATGGCCATCTTTTTGATGTTGTCGCCTTCGGGGCGCTTGCTTTCGTGGCATCAGGAACCGTGGCGCTTATTCTGACCCCTCTGGCGGCCTTGGGGGCCGTGATCACCCCTGCCCTTCAAGCGATTATGTCCAAGACTGTGGGCGACGATCAGCAAGGTGAGTTGCAAGGCGCTTTGACCAGTGTGAACGCCTTGTCGATGATCGTATCGCCCATGATGATGACCGGCGTTTTTGCGGCCTTCACCCGCGAAGGTGCGCCCATCTATCTGCCTGGCGCGCCCTTCTTGTTGTCGATTGTCTTGATCATCGCGGGCCTCATCGTATTTTTGCGCACAACCCGCAAAATGGCATAACGCAGCGGCAGAGGTCAGAAATTGACTTGCACCCTTTAGAATGCAGCGCCACGGTGAACTGCATCGCGCATGTGGCGCGTACTGAGTGTTTGAGGACTGACATGACCCTGATCAAAGCCGCCGTTTGCCATGAGTTTGGCGCCCCCCTGACCGTTGAGGACATTCATATTCGCCCCCCCGAAATGGGTGAAGTGGAAGTGACCTTGAAAGCGGTTGCGATTTGTCATTCCGACATTTTGTTTGCCGAAGGCGGATGGGGGGGGAGCCTGCCTGCCGTTTATGGTCATGAGGCTGCTGGCACGGTGACGGCTGTTGGCGAGGGCGTGAACGGGGTTAAAGAGGGCGACCGTGTGGTTGTGACCTTAATCCGCGCCTGTGGCGAATGTCCGAGTTGTTCTGGCGGTAAGCCTACGGGCTGTGAAACGGGTTATGATGGTGACCACGGTCCGATCAAAACCAAGGATGGCGGCATGCTGCATCAAGCCATGGCTTCTGGCGCATTTGCCGAGCGGGTTGTTGTCGACCGGTCGCAGGTCGTTGTCGTGCCCGATACTATTCCCATGGAGGCTGCGAGCCTGATCGCCTGCGGTGTCATCACAGGTGTCGGCGCGGTTGTGAATTCGGCTGGTTTGCGGGCCGGTCAGGATGTGGTTGTGATCGGTGCAGGTGGTGTTGGGTTGAACGCAATCCAAGGGGCCCGCATCGCAGGCGCGCGCCGCATTGTTGCGGTTGATATGTCCGAAGAAAAGCTGGAGATCGCCCGCGAGTTTGGCGCGACGGACGGTGTCTTGGGAACAGATCCCAAGCCGTGGCGCGCCGCGAAAGCAGCAATGGGCCGTGGTGCAGATGCAGTCATTGTGACCGTTGGTGCGATTCCTGCCTATGATCAAGCCCCGCGCTATCTGGCGTCGGGTGGCAACATCATCATGGTCGGCATGACCAAATCCGGCATGCCATCGAGCTATGAGCCCGTTAACTTTGCCGCGGCCGGACAAGGCATGGTTGGATCCAAAATGGGCGATGTGGTGATCCAGCGCGATATTCCGTGGATGGTGGATTTGTACCAGCAAGGTCGGTTGAAGCTGGATGAGTTGGTGTCCGGTCGTTGGACTTTGGACCAGATCAACGAGGCGATTGCCGATACCAAGACCGGCTCTGCCAAGCGCAACGTGATCTTGTTTGATTAAATCGCGCGCCTGACGGCGCATTTCAATCTTTGGTGGGCTCTGCCCACACCCGAGGTATTTTCCCCAAGAAGAAGCAGAGGTGTTTTGAGATGAAGCTGCAAGACATGGAAGTGATTGTTACTGCGCCCCCTGCTCCGGGCTGGGGCGGTCGCTATTGGATTTTGGTTAAGCTGACCACCGATACCGGCATTGTCGGTTGGGGCGAATGCTATGCCTCTTCTATTGGTCCTGATGCAATGACCGCGGTGATTGAGGATGTGTTTTCGCGCCATATGCAAGGTGCCAATCCTGAAGACATAGAGCTTATGTTTCGACGGGTTTATTCCTCAGGCTTTACCCAGCGCCCTGATTTGACCGTGATGGGGGCTTGGTCTGGTTTGGAAATCGCCTGTTGGGATATTTTAGGCAAGGATCGCGACCGCCCTGTCTATGCGTTGCTGGGCGGCAAGATGAATGACCGTATCCGCGCCTACACTTACCTTTATCCTCAGCCGCAGCATAACCTGACCGACTTTTGGACGTCGCCCGACCAAGCCGCTGAGTCTGCCGTTGCGATGGTCGCGTTAGGGTATACAGCCGTCAAGTTCGACCCCGCCGGCCCTTATACCCTACGCGGTGGTCATATGCCTGCGATGTCTGACATTTCCCAATCGGTCGCCTTTTGTGCCGCGATCCGAGACGCCGTGGGCGACAAGGCCGATCTACTGTTTGGCACCCATGGCCAGTTTAGCACGGCGGGCGCCATTCGTTTAGGTCAGGCATTGGAGCCATACAGCCCGCTGTGGTTTGAAGAACCCATTCCGCCCGATAATGTGGCCGAGATGGCGAAAGTTGCCGATGCGGTCCGTATTCCTGTCGCCACCGGAGAGCGTTTGACCACGAAGGCCGAGTTTGCTGAAGTCTTGCGCCAAGGGGCTGCCACCATATTGCAGCCTGCTTTGGGCCGTGCCGGTGGCATTTGGGAAATGAAGAAGGTTGCTGCAATTGCCGAAGTCTACAACGCGCAAATGGCACCGCATCTTTATGCTGGTCCTGTTGAATGGGCCGCGAATGTGCATTTGGCAGCGTCTATCCCGAACATTCTGATGGCCGAAACCATTGAGACCCCGTTTCATGCCGCCCTGATCAAAAACAGCATCGCCGTTGAGAACGGCTTTATCACCCCGCCAAGTGCTGCTGGCCTTGGGATCGAGGTGGATGAAGACCTTGCGCGCGCCCATCCCTACACCGGATCGGGGCTGCATTTGGAGATGCAAGAAGACCCTTGTGACTATGCCAATGGCAATGCCTTCCAAGGCGGTGCGCCTGCGTCAGACCCGTGATCTGTGTTTTAGGTCCGCGACTTTTCAAACGCGGCCCAAGCGGCCTCGAATTCCGCGAAGTCTATCTGCTTGTCTTTGACCGCATCGAACACGATTTTCTCTGATGCGAAGAGGCTTTGAATTGCCGTTAAAAGGTTCGGGATGACGTCTGGCGGGATGACAACGGCACCGTGTCTGTCTGCATGCACAAGATCACCAGGCGCCACCGTCATTCCGAAAATCGTCACGGGCGTATCAATGTCGAGCACATGCACAAATCCGTGGCTTGGCCCGATGGAGCCTGCAATCACAGGGTACCCGTCAGGCAAGTCCCCAAGGTCCCGCATCACCCCGTTTGTCAGGGTTCCGTTGATCCCGAAAGCCTTGTGGATATTGGTGTTGATCTCGCCCCAATAGGCGCCAATCGCATTTGGATAGTCGGCATCTTCTACTACGGTCACTGCGGGGCGCGGGCCTTCCGACATATACTTGTAGTAGGCCATGCGGCGGGCTTTGATGACATCCGCAGGCTCTGTTGGCGGATTCAAAGCCGCTATCCGTGCGGTGCGCGCATATCCGACAACGGCCCCGCCTTCTGAATCTGACGCCAGCATCGTACCGCGCGTGAAGGCATTAAACCCACGTTTGCCTTGGGCCACTTCGATTGCGTTACACACCGTCGGTGTATCGACTTTCTTCAGCAGCTCGAACAGATCATCGGTCATGCGCTGGCCGCCTT